>JAQBWE010000208.1 GCA_027625315.1 Planctomycetota bacterium | reverse complement strand
ACGATCCCCCGCCGCTCGACCGCCTCACGCTTCCGGAGCCACACTGGGTGCACGGGGAAGTCGATGCGATCTCGCTCCCGGCGTACGGCGCCCAGCGATTCGTGCTGCAGGTGGAAGCACTTGGAGACCCGCCCGTTGCGATCGCGCGGCCCCACGCCTTGCCCGTGACGCTGCGACTCACTGGCCGATCCAGGTGGCGTTGGGAGGAACTCGCGCCGGGCACACGGCTCACGGCGCTCGCGCGACTTGATCGACGGGCCGATGGCGTGCGTGCGGTGATCACCGATCGGCGCGCGATCACCATCCACGAGACCGGCGCAGGGTTCGAGGCCCACTGCGCTGCCATTCGCCGACGCGCCTCGTGGACGTTTGCGCAGCGGCTCGACCCCGACGATGGCGGACTCGCTCGGGCGCTGCTACTAGGAGAGCGAGGACGCCTCGGTCACAACGACCGGACGTTGTTCCGAGAGACCGGTCAAGCCCACCTCTTGGCCGTGTCCGGGCTGCACGTAGGACTGCTACTCGCCGGCGTCATTCTGCTGCTGCGTGTGGTCGGATCGCCACTGCGCGTGACCTGGTGCCTCGGACTCGCGACCGCCGGCTTCGTGGTGCCGTTCGTAGGCGCCCCGGCGTCCGCGGTGCGCGCAGGACTAGGCGCCGTGGGCTGGTTCGCCGGTGCCCTCATCGGGCGGCCTCCACGTGGTCTCGCCGTGCTCACGCTGGTCGGCCTGATCGTGCTGCTCTCCGACGCCGCCAACGTGCGCTCCGTGGCGTTCCAACTGTCGTTCGCTGCCGTCACTTCGATTCTCGTCTTGGCGCGGCCGCTGCGCGCGCTACTCGTACGGGAGCGCCCCGTCATCCGCGGTGTCCTGCCTCCGAAGCGTGCGCCCATCCGGACATCACTCGCCGTATCGCTCGCGGCGTGGATTGGAACCGCGCCGCTCATCGCCACGCACATGGGACGCCTGTGCCTGGCCGCCGCCCTGTTGAGCGTCCCGGCCATTGCGCTCACCGCGGTCCTGCTGGCCGCGGGTGCGGCGCTGTTGCTGTTTGAAGACGTCGACGGCGTCGCGCGGGCCTCTGCTTGGACATTCTCTAAATCGGCAACGGCTCTGCGCGAACTGCTCAAGCTGGCGCGGGATGGTGGGCTCAGTTCCTTGCCCAGTCGCGCGCCGACCCTCGGCTGGTGCCTCCTCTACGCGGGTGCCTTCGCCCTCGTGGCGCGTGGCGGTCGGGCCCTCGTGCGAGCGGGCGTGGTCACCTTCGGCATGCTGCTGGTCTCCCTCGTCGTGCCGCAGGACGTCGTCGCGCGGGACATGCCTTCCAGGCGATCGATCGTGGAGGGGGCGACGTACGATGCGCGCCGAGATCCCATGGCGACGCTCGCGAACATCTCCTCCACCCCCGACCTGCTGGGCCTGAGCGCCGCCGCGCTCGGGCTCGCGGTCTTCGGGGCTGCTGCCGTCAAGGCGCGCTGGCTCGGGCCGCGCGCTGCGGTCGCGGCTTGGGTATTGGGGCTGGCTTCCACCGCGGTACTCGGCTGGGCGGCCTTGGCCGCGTTGCTGGCGCCGTTCCTCGCGGCCACCGTACTCGGCAAGCTGCCCGGGGCACCTCGCGCAGTTGCGCGCAACGTGCGCCAGGTGCTCTGCAATGGCGTTCCGGCGCTCCTCGGCGTGGCCCTCGCTGCGTCGGGTCGACCCGACCTCGGTGTCCCGTTCTTCCTCGGCTCGCTCTCCTGCCTCGGGGCCGACACGTGCGCAACTGAGGTGGGCGTGCGATGGGGAGGACAGCCGTTTCGCCTCGTGGGGCGAGGACGCCTACAGGCTGGCGCAAGCGGCGGCGTCACCGCCGCCGGACTGCTTGCATCCCTCGGCGGAGCGTGGCTCGCACCACTTACCTACGCGCTGATCTTAGGCGGGTCACTCATGGGCGCCGGCGTCCTCGCCCTGGCGGGCGTCGCCGCCGCTCTCATCGACAGCGCACTCGGAGGCACGCTGCAGTATCGGGGCATTCTGCGAGCCACGGGGACCTCCTCTGAGGACCCGTCCGCTCCGGGTGTCGAGCGCGTGGGCGGCTGGACTTGGCTCGACAATGACGCGGTGAACCTCGTTGCCGGACTCGCGGGGGGCGTCCTCGGGGTCGCACTCGCGGGACTCGTCTGAGCGCTACTCCGGGTAGCCGATACGGTCGAACGGGTTGACGACCGACGATGCCAGGTTGCGAGCATGGGCGCTGATTCGCTTGAGGAACCGGAGATACAGGGCAAGAGCCGTTGCGTTGCGCGCATCCTCCACGATGCCGTCCTTCACGAGCGCGCGCTCAAGGTCGCGACTGCGGCCCGATACACCGTCCTTGTAGTCGCGCATGAGCGCTCGCGCTTCGGTCTCGTCACCCGTTTTGAAGGCGCGACGGGCTCGCTTAAGGATGTCGACGGTGTCCTTCTCAACTTTGGCGACGGACTCTTCGATGTGGCCGCCGTCGAGTCGCTCCGGGTGCATGACAGCGAGATCGTAGATGTTCTTCGAGTAGTCCCCAATGCGCTCGAGGTCGATGACGATCGACACGAGCACCAAGCCAGCAGCGAGATCGCCCGTGTGACCGAGCGCGAGGTGCGTCATGATCTTGCGGCGCACATCCCGCTCGAATGCATTGAGCCGCTTGTCCATTGTGAGGATGTCGATCTCTACAGTCGCGTCGTCGCGGCGGCGCAAGGACTCGACGGAGGCCCCGACCATCTGCTCGCAGAGCGCGAGCATTTCGTGGCACTCCGCCAGAGCTTGAGACTGGAGGTTGTCCTTGCGAAGGAGATGGATGATGTTTCGGAGCATGGCTTTACCTACCTACGATAACCACGAGGAAGGGGATGAGATAGAAGACCGAGATGATGTAGACGAGGGGGATGAGTCGGTTGCGCATGGCGATGGCGGCAAACGTCTCAGCGATCTTGATTGGGATCCACCGGAACCACCACATGAGCGCCACGCCGACGACGTTGAATAGTACATGGTGGAACGCTAGTACGAGCCCGAGCGTTGCCGTGTTCATGGCCGCCGCGTCGCCGTGGTCTGTGCCCGCGATTGCTGCCAATGAAGCGATCAAGGCCGTCATCGTCGTGCCGATGTTGGCGCCCATCGTGTAGGGCAGTACCTGGGCGATCGTCAGGACCCCTGCCCCCACCAGCGGCACGACCACGGAGGTGCTGATGGAGCTGCTTTGAACCAGGATCGTCAGAATCAATCCGAAGAACAGCGCCATGAGCGGAGACCGAAACAGGATACGGTCGAAGAGGCTTTCAAGCTTCGCCATCATGATGCTCTTCAGCATCTTCACCATCAGGAGCAATCCGGCGAACGTTACGAGGATCGAGATGGTGAGCATGAACCCGCCCCCATCGCCGAGGTCGCTCATGAACGACGTGAAGCCGTTCAAGACCGGCTGAGTAATCGCCTTGATGGGATTTGCCAGCTTGGCGCCGCCGACGCCATGGAACGCGTCGGAGGACGCCTGTGCCATTACGTCCAAGACCCCGGTGAAGTACTCAAGGGGGAACAGAATGAGCAACACGATCAGGTTAAAGAAGTCGTGAACGGTTGCGGCCGCGAACGCGCGCTTGTACTCCGCAGTGTGCCGCATGTGGCCGAGGGATACGAGCGTGTTGGTCACGGTCGTACCGACGTTGGCACCCATGACGATGTAGACGGCCGAGTGATAGGGCAACTGTCCGGTCGCAACCAGGGCGACGGCCATGGAGGTCGTCGTTGAGGAACTCTGCACCAGCGTCGTGGCGAGGATGCCGATGAACAGCGCCACGATGGGCGGGCTGTCGCTGCCGATCAGTTGCTGTGTGTAGTCAGCGCCCATCCACTTGAACGAAGCGCTCATGCCCCCGATGCCGAGCAGGAAGATGTACAGGGCAGCGAACACCAGGACGACGCGGATGGGCGTCGGTACGCGATCGAGGAGTTTCGTAGGGACCATTCTGCGTCTCGAGGTTCGCCGACCTGATGGGTCGCTGCCGGGGTGTGCGGGGTACCTACCGCCGCGGCAGCGCCTCAGTTTCCCGCGGCTCTGCCGGCCTTCGCGCCGCTGCGCTACGGGGACCATCACCGGCAAGCCGGGTGAGGGCAAGTTGCAACTTAGCCACGGCCGTTGGATCTAGACGTGCGCTACTCCTCGGGTGAGGGCTTAGCCGGCCGCCCCGCCACACGCCGCCAGGGCTGGCCCATTGGCTGCAGGATCTACTCCCTGACGTGGCGGGCGCTCAAAACAGGTGCGGCTGGAGCGACCGCGGGGCTGGGGTCTGGAATCCGCTCGTGCGCAGGCGCGGGCCGGACCCCCGGAGGCCGGCCACGTGCCGTAGGGCGCGGAACGCGTCGTGGCGAGCGATGAGGCGCGCGCGTGCGGCCGCGTCGCCCGGCAGCGAATGGCCGTGCGGCTCGTCGCCCAGGCGCGCGAAACTTGCGCCTGCTTGAGCCGCCGCAAGCAGTGTGGCAGCTATGGATCCGTCCTGAGGCGGCACGCCTTCGCGGCTTGCCTCGCGGCCGTACGCCTGCCCCATCGCGTCCGGCGCCACGAGGACGCCAACCGGTACGCCCAACTGTGCCAGCCGATGGATGGCGTACAGGCGGCGCGCGGGAGGGGGCGCGCGCGCGTTGAGTTGGCGCGCTACGTGAGCATCGAGGGTCACCAAGCGAATCAATACCCGCAGGCATGCCGACCGCGCCAGATCGTGCAGTAGGTCTAGGTCCCTGAGAATCAGATCGCTCCAGGTGACGACCTCGGTGGGCTGCCGACACTCCGCGAGTACGGCGAGGCATCCACGCGTTAGCCGCAGGCGCTCGTCGAGCGGTTGGTAGGCGTCGGTACGCAATCCCAGGGCTACGAGTTTGGGCCGCAGCCCGCCAGTCCCTAGCGCGGCTCGAAGCAGGGTGGGCGCCTCGCGCTGCACCTTGATCAGAGCGCCCGCGCGCTGTACGCCGCTTCCGGCAGGGCCGTAGGGATGGCCCGGGGCACGCCCCTTGGTCTGGGGCGGCGCCTGTATCGCGCCGAGCACCGCGAGGGCCCTGCGATAGGGCTCAAGGAGGAGGCGGCCGGCCGGACGGTCATCGGCTAGGAACTGGCGGGTTGGATCAGCGAGGTAGAGAGTCACCTCGTCGGACGGGAGCGGCAACCGGGCGGCCGGGCCCGCGCCCCACTCTTCCCACTCGCGAACTTGGGGCTGGGGCGGGCGCGGGTCTATGGGACCTGTCCGGTTGACAGCGCTGCGGGCCTTGGAGCGAAGCACAAACAACAAACTAATGTCTGTACCCCCCAGGTGTTAGTTTTTTGTTTCATGGCCAGCCGGACTCCCCCCCGATTCACCGGCGCTGAGTTGCCGGGACTGCACGCGAGTTTGCGGCGCGCGGCCACCGAGGCTCGACGGGTGGACCTGGAGCGGGCCCGCGACTTCGCAGCCGCGGAAGCCGCGCGGCACCACCTCTTCTACGGCTGCGCCAACATCACGCAGTACGGACGCCTGGTTGGCTTTGACGGTCGCCGAGCGCGTGAGTACGCCGCCGCGGGTCGTGTGATCGAGCGCCATAGTCCGGCTGCACAGGCCCTGCTCAGCGGAGACATCGGCATCGAGGCTCTGGCGGCGCTGGAGCCGTTGTTCACGCAAGCGGATCTGCGTCTGCTGGATGAGGAGGGCAAGCCGCTCGACGACGCGGAGACCCTTGCCTGGGCGGCCGTGCGCCCTGAGCGCGAGATCCGCGATGCGGTCATGCG
>JAQBWE010000207.1 GCA_027625315.1 Planctomycetota bacterium | reverse complement strand
GCCGCTTCGTCGTCCTCGAGTGGACCGGCCACGAGTCGTCCTCCTCATCGGCCTTCCGTGCCCCAGCCAGCCCGCCGACCGCGGTCGAACGGGCTTCGATCTTGCATTCGACTTGTTGCCCGTCCCTGACCGGTTCATCGAGGTGCACTCCTTGTGTGGGTCACTCACTGGTGCGGAGTGTCCCCAGGGCGGCGTACGGTTCCCCGCCGTGCTAAGCCTTCGAACGCAGTCCTTCTGTCGCTACCGCATCCAGGGCGAGATCCCCACGCCTTGGAGCGAAGCGTTTCATGAGCGCCTGACGGCGCGCCGCTTCCTACCGCTATTGGCGGGTCAGGAGCGCGCCTACGGCTGGGTCACCGCTGACAACCTGCTCGTGACCGACTTCCACGTCGGCACGGTGATGCGGGGCGAGTGGGCCGCCTTTTCCATGCGCCTCGACACCAAGCGGGTGAATGCCCGCCTCCTGCGCGCGCAGATCGACCTCGAGGTGAAGGCGCGGCTCAGCGCCCTCCAAGATGCGGGCGAGAAGGCGCGCCTGGGGCGCGACGAGCGCCGCGAGCTGCGCGAGGACCTGCGCAAGGAGCTCATGCGGCAGACCAACCCGGGCGTCGACGCCTGGACGGTGCTCCTGCACCCCAAGCAGCGCGTGCTGCACGTCCTGACCCTCGGCCGCACGCCCAACGAACTCGTGCGGCTGCACTTCGCCGACACGTTCGACGCGGACCTGCTCCCGCTGACCCCTTGGTCGCGCGGACTTGAGATCCTCGACGCGCGAGCGCAGGGTGGCGTGGACCTACGCGGGGCGCTCCAGGATCTGCGGCGCACCGACTTCGGGCGCTCCGCCGTGGAGTCGACCCCCGCGAGCAGCCGCCGGGCCGGAGCCAGCGTGCTCGAGAGTGAAGAGGTGCAATCTTGATCGCCCCCGTACAGCGTCCGGCTCCCGAGGGTGCCGGCATGGAGTATCTCGGGCCGGAGTTTCTCACCTGGCTGTGGTGGCGCGCGGAGACCGATCCTTGCTTCCGCCACGCCGACGGCACCGAGGTCTACATCCACTTCGACGAGCACCTGGAGTTTCGTGGCGAGCGCGCCGCGGCGCGGCGCACGGTCCTGCGGGCCGGCATCCCGGGAGCCAGCATGGAGTCGCGCGCGGCCCTGCGCAGCGGCAAGAGTCTCGTGGCGGCGCGCATTCTCATGGCGCGCGGCGAGGACGAGATGCGCTTCACCCTGCGCGCCGAGGAGCTCGGCGTCTCAGGCTTGCGGCTACCCACGCCGCAGGGCGAGACGCACGAGGAGCGCCTGCTCGCCTGCCTGGAGATGCAGGAGACTTTCGTCGAGGATCTCGACCTCTGCTTCGCGACGTTCCTCACGCTGCGCTGCACGCCCGCTTGGGAGGCTGAGCTGGCGAGCGTCCGGGCGTGGGGCGAAGCCCCTAGCCCCGACGAGCGCATGCAGCCGGCGTGAGCGCTCACCTCCCATACGCGGCTACGCCGCGCATGGGAGGCGCGCTGACTCGGGTCAGGGGTGCGTGGAGGCGCGTCGGGAGCTACCGTGGCGACGCCATGCCGCGCAGACGATCTTCACTCCGCTCTCACCTCGCTACCCGGCTCCGCCTGCTCGTTGCGTTGATCGTCAGCGTGTTCGCCTCGGCCTCGTGCCGCACGTACGCCGGCCATCCCGTGCTGCTGTCGGCGCCGCGGCTGACCGCCGACGCCGTGCCGCCGGAGCCGGCCGCGACGGCCGAGCCGGCGCCCGCGGAGGCCGCGCTCATGTTCCTCGGGCTCGAGGGCGTGCTCCGACACCTAAAGGCGCTGCACGCGCTGCCGGTCGCGCAGGGGCCCGCGCCCCACTTCGAGCGATTGCCGGAGGTGGCGGCCTCGGTGCAGGCGCGCTTCCGCGACGGCGGCTTCGGGGGCGCCGTACGCAACGTCGTCGTGCTCGGCACGACCGGCTTCGTACCGCTCGCGCCCAAGGCGATGGCTGATCTCATGCAGGATCCCGAGGTGGAGCGCCAGGTGTTGGCCGCGAGCACGTTTCGACGCGAGGAGACGCTCTACGCGCTCCCGGGCGCCTCGCGTGTGCGCTATCGCGCCGAGCTCCTGCAAATGGGGATGGGGCCCATCCGCTTCGACCTGCGCTTCAACATCGTCAGCGAGCGGCGCGACCTGCCAGGCGGTCGCGTGTGGCTGCGCTACGACCCGGCGGCTGAGCCCGCCAACGAGCGGGTGACTTTGTGGCGCGGCGGCGTGCTGCTCGAGCCGATCGCGGGCGGCCAGACCCGCGTGAGCGAGCTCGTGATTCTGGGGACAGACATCCAAGTGGCCGGCCCGTTCCTAGGCCCGCTGCTGCAACTGTCGCGTTCCACGCTCGAGAACCGTGCGACGAATCTCTGGCGTCGCGCTTGGCAATGATGCGCGGCTAGCCGTCGAGCTCGTCGGCGGTAACCCAGCCGTCCTGGTTGCGATCCAAGCGGCGCCACTCGCCGGCGGAGCCCTTGAACTCGGCGCGGTGCAGGCGGCCGTCGCCATCGGTGTCCATCTGCTCGATCAGCGTGCCCGTGCGGGGCGTGGTCGGCGGCGCGTCGGGCGCGTCGCCCGCCGCCTTCTTCTGGGCGATGTCCGCAGGCGTGAGGAAGCCGTCCGCGTCGGCATCGAGGCGGTCGAAGAGCTCGGCGCGACCCGGGAACTCCTCGCGACTCACGCGCCCGTCGCCGTCGCCGTCCCAACGGCGCAGGGTGCCGGCCGACATCCGCGGTTCGCCGCCTTGAGCGGGGGCGGCCGGGCTGGTCTGGCCGCTGCGGCCGCGGCGCTGCGTGAACGCGACGAACTCCTCAGCCGTCACGGCGCCATCCTTGTCGGCGTCAGCGAGCTCGAGCAAGCGCGGCGCCGGCAGCTCCTCTGCCGTCAGGCGACCATCGCCGTCCTTGTCGATCTCCGCGAAGCGCGCGAGCGTGCGCGCCTTCAGCTCTTCGGCGTCGTGGCCTTCGTCCATGCCCTCGCCGGCCCCTTCACCCTTGGCCCTGCGGTCGCCCTTGCCCTTGCGATCGCCCTTGG
The DNA here is from genome assembly GCA_027625315.1 of Planctomycetota bacterium. GTDB lineage: Bacteria > Planctomycetota > PLA2 > PLA2 > JAEUHO01 > JAHEIK01. Next base: position 2,753 of record JAQBWE010000207.1, on the reverse strand, counting down.
CCTTGCGATCGCCGTCCATGCGGCCAGCCGCTCCGTCCTGGGCGTCGAGGAAGCCGTCCTTGTTGCCGTCGAACCGGTCGAACGCATCCGGCGGACCCTTCCACTCCGCGCGCGAGACGCGCTTGTCCCCGTCGGTGTCCATGGCGAGCAGTCGCTCCATACCCCGACCGTCGGCGCCCTTGCCTTTGCCCTTGGCGCCTTCGCGCTCCCCGCCCCGTCCCTGGGCGCCCTTGCGCGCGCGGGCCTGGGGGTCCGGCTTGTAGTCGGCAGGCAGGCCCAACTCGTCGGGCGTGACGGCGCCGTCCCCGTTCTTGTCGAGGAGTCGGAAGATCTCGCCGGAGCCGCGGAACTCGTCCTGCACCACTTTGCCGTCGGCGTTCGTGTCGTACTCGTCGAAGAACTCGCTGGTGTGGGGCAGCTCGTCCTCCGCCACGCTCGGGGCGGCGGTGAACGCGAGTCCCGCGAGGCAGGCGGCTGAGAGCACGGCGTAGCGAAGAAGCGGGCGGCGCATGGGCGGTCTCCGTTGGCGGGTGGGTCTTGATACCCGGTCGGGCGGCGCGCGTTGCTCCGCCCCGCCTAGAAAGTGGGGCGTCAGTTGCCGGGCGGGCGCAGGCGGACCTCGTCCACCGCCCCGGCCCCGGGCGGCAGGTCGATGCTCAGCAGGGTCTGCCCGGCGGGCAGGAACACCACCGGCCCGGTCCTGAGGCTGACCTCGTAGACCTCGTACTCCTCGACGGCCGCGACGTGGTGGACCTCGGCCAGGCCGTGGGTCAGCACGCCGAACTGCCCGCGACCAAGATTGCCGCTCAGGTTGAGGACCAGCAGCGGCTTGCCGTCGAGACTTCCGATCGCCACGCCGCCGAAGTACTCGACCTTCACCTCACGCGGGGCTTCGCGTCGGTCGGGATGAGGCTCGGGTGCTTTGCTGGCCGTCAGCACGCGCAGCGCGCCGCCCTCGACGACGCCCATGACGAATCGCCGCCCGCCGTCGTTGAGCCCGACGAACTTGCCGTTCCAGCCGTCGTCCATGTCGAAGAGCAGCAGCGCGTCGTCGCCGCCCTCTTCTTCGTGCGCGGGGCGGATGCGCGCGAGCGCACCCGCGTTGCGGGCGGTGCTCGGTGAGAGCCAGGCGGCCGCCTCCTGGCGACCGTCCATGTGCAGGACGCTGCCGCGCAAGTCGAGCCCGCCGCGGGGATCCACCAGGGGCTCGCGGCCGTCGAGCAGGGTCGTCGGCGACACGACGCCGAAGCCGTGCTCATCGCGCTCCGTCGGCAGCGCCGGTGTCCACGTACCAACGCCGCCGATGGACAGGGTCACGGGCCGGGTACCGGGCTGCAGTCGCACATGCACGGTGTAGGGGCCCGCGTCGACGACGCGGATCGGCGTGACGATGCGCCCGCCGGTCTCGCCCGGGTTCGCGACGTAGAACTCCTCAGCGCCCTTCATCTCCACGTCTTCGACGGAGCCTTCGAACGCGAAGTCCTCCGCTTGAATCGCGAGCCCCTCCGCCGTGAGGGTCGGCACGATGCGCTCTCCCTCGACGGGGAGCGGCGGGCCGCGCTCGCCCTGAATGAACAGCGTCCAGTTCTCGTAGTTCGCGCTGTCCTTCAGGATCTGATCGCCGCCCTGATGCTTGATGCCGCCGTCGGCCAGGGCGAGTGGCTTCGTGAAGAACCGCGACTTGAGTGGTTCGCCGGGGCGGATCAGCTTGAGCACCGTCTCGTAGTTCGTGAAGTGATCTTCGAGCGGGAACTCCTCGCCGCGCTCATGCGTGATCAACTTCATGCGGCCCTTGCCGCGGCCGCCGTGGCACTCCGCGCACACGCCGAGCAGCACGGGCTCGATGCGCTTGTAGAAGAACAGGAAGTCCGGGGCGCCCTCCTCCGTAGCCGGCGCTTTGAACGTCGGCTCAGGCTGCTTCGTTCCGTTGATCCAGTCGATCAGGGCGCCGTACTCAGGCGTGTTGGTCCCGATCAGCTCGCCGCCTTCGTGCGTGACGCCGCCGTTGCGGGGGCCGATGGCCTTGAGCAGCAGCAGCGAGGCCGAGGGGTCGTTCGGTTCGACCAACTCGAGGACGCGCTCGAAGTTGCGCTCGTGGAAGCGCTCGCGGATCGTGCGCCCCGGCGCCGGGCTCAAGAACAGCCGCCCGACCTTCGTGCGCTTGCGGGGGTCGGCGTGGCACTCCCCGCACTGCGCGTGCAGGATGGGCGCGATGCGCGCCTTGTAGAACCGGTAGTCCAGCGGATCGCCGTCGGCGCCGTGCACGGGTCGCGCGTGCGGCGACGCCCAGAGGGCAGCGGTGCCGAGGCACAGCAGGGCGGCAAGGGCGAGGCGCGGGCGCATGGACGAGGCTCCGGGGCTCCCCATTGAACCCGAACAGCGCGCGACCGGGGCGCTCAGGCGCGTTTCGGGCAGAATGCGCCCATGAGGCTGCAGGACTTGGCGCGCGCGAGCGGTTGGCGGGTGGAGCACCGGCCTGAGACTGGCTCTACGAACGACGTGGCGGGGGACATCTTGGCCGCCGGCGCCAGCGCGCGCACCGTGGTCGTCGCCGACCGGCAGACGCGGGGGCGCGGCCGGGAGGGCCGGGCGTACGAGTCGCCGCCGGGCGGGCTCTACGTCTCACTGCTCGTTGACGCCGCGCCCGCCGATCGCCCCGGTCTCGTCGTGGCCCTGGTCGCGTGCGCCGCCGCGGACGCGATCGAGGCGGTCAGCGGCTTGGCGGTGGGCATCAAGTGGCCGAACGAACTCTG
>JAQBWE010000206.1 GCA_027625315.1 Planctomycetota bacterium | reverse complement strand
AATGGCGCGTCGTCCCTCGCCGATCCGCCCCAACGCACGCGCCTGCCAGCGCGCTACCTCCACGTCTTCTGGTGCAGCCCGCGCGGCACGGCGGAGCGGGGCGAGCGCGGCGCGCGGTCGGCCGTGATCCAGCAGGTGGGCCGCCAGCACGCGCCAGCGTTCGCCGTCGGCGGGGTCCGCGGTAACGAAAGCGCGCAGCAGGCGCAACCCCTCTCGCCGCCGCCCGAGAGCGTGCAGGATTCTCGCCGCCAACGCAGTGACCTCAGCCGCGGAAGCGTCTTCGTGCTCGTCCTCGGGATCGTCCTCCTGCGGCTCGCCGAGCAGGGGCGCGCAGGTCGCCCAGGCCTCCTCCATGCGGCCCAGCTCGCACTGGCAGAGCGCCAAGCGCAGCCGGGCTTCGGGGAAGGCCGCATCGAGGCGCAGGGCCTCCGCGTAGTGCTCAGCGGCCTCCCCGGGCTCGGCGGCCTCACGGGCCAAGTCGCCGAGCCCAAACCGCGCGTCGGAGGCGAAGGGACCGTCGAGCGCGCTGAGGTAGAGCGAGCGCGCCTCGGCACGCCGACCGAGGCGCGCGTAGGCGCGCGCGACGCCGATCGGCATCTCCGGGTGGTCCGGCGCGAGCACCTGAACGCGTCGCCACGCCCGCAACGAACGCTCCGGCTCACCGGCCAGCAGGTAGGCCAGCGCGAGGTGGCGGTGGACGTGCGGGCAGCGCGGATCGAGGGCGACCGCGCGCCGGGCATGCTCTTCCGCGCGGCGCAGGTCGCCGGCCAGCGCGTGGCAATGGGCCAGATTGCAGTGCACCTCTTCGATGTCAGGGCCCCGGGCGAGAGCCGACTCGAACGCGTCGACCGCCCGCTCGAGCAGGCCGAGCCGGCCGTAGCAGAGCCCCAAGCCAATCCAGGGGGCGGGGCTCTCTTCGTTCAGCGCGATGCAGCGTCGATACCTTCGGATGGCCGCTCGGTGCTCCCCCGCCTCGAGGTGACAATGGCCCAGATAGAGGTCGATCCGCGGGCTGATCACGCCGCGTCGATCGAGGGTGCGCAGCATGATCCGGGCGGCCTCGACGGCGCCCTCCTCAAACCGCTCGACCGCCTTGCCTAGCCGATCATCGGCGTCGTGCCACATGCGCGCATCCCACCCGACACCCGTCCCTCGGGCGTGCAGACGGGCGGAGTCTCCCACCGGCGAGGGACAGCGCGACCGCCCGGAGGCCGCCAGCACGCGCGGCGAGCGCCAGCGGTAGCCCGCAGGAACAAGGACGGCGAACCGACCTTGGTCCCCCTCAACTACGGGTCTACGATCGCCCGCTTTGGCGGGCCTTTGAGCCCCCGTCGTCGGAGCCCAGGCTCCCCCCACGGAGATCACCCCCATGTCCAGCGCCGAAACCGGCAAGACGACCGCTCCCACGTCCACGGACGTGATCCGCATCCCGTACGCGGACGAAAGGGGCCGCCGACCCTCCCTCGCCGACGTCCGGAACATCGGGATCATGGCCCACATCGACGCGGGCAAGACGACCGTCACCGAGCGCATCCTCTTCTACTCCGGGCGCATTCACCGCACCGGTGAGGTCCATGACGGCGCAGCCACCATGGATCACATGAAGGAGGAGCAGGAGCGCGGGATCACGATCACGAGCGCCGCGACCAACACGCGCTGGAAGGGCTGCGAGTTCAACATCATCGACACGCCCGGGCACGTGGACTTCACGGCCGAGGTGGAGCGCAGCCTGCGCGTGCTGGACGGCGCTGTCGCCGTGTTCGACGCCCAGGCCGGCGTCGAGCCCCAGTCCGAGACGGTCTGGCGCCAGGCCAACCGCTACAACGTCCCCCGCATCTGCTTCCTGAACAAGATGGACAAGGCGGGCGCCGACTTCGACAACGCGGTCAAATCCATCCGCGAGCGCCTCGGCGCGCGAGCGTTCCCGATCCAGTACCCGATCGGCCAGGCCAACGACTTCCGCGGCATCATCGACATCCTCGAAAACACGGCCTTCATGTACGACGAGGAGTCCCAGGGCAAGAACTGGCACGTGATCGACATCCCGGAGGAGCTGCGCGCGAAGGTCAAGCAGCTGCGCCATGAGATCGTCGAGGCGGCGGCGGAGTCCGACGACGCCTTGCTCGAGCGCTACCTCGCAGGCGAGGAGTTGCACCGCGACGACCTGCTCGCCGGCATCCGCAAGGGCGTGCTGACCGGCAACATCGTCCCGGTCCTCTGCGGCTCGGCCCTGCGCAACAAGGGCGTGCAGCGTCTCATGGACGCGGTCTGCTACTACCTGCCTTGCCCGCTCGACATCACGGAGATCGTGGGCGAGCACCCCATCACGGGCGAGCGCATCGTCCGTCGCCCGGACGTCGACGAGCCGCTCTCCGCGCTCGCATTCAAGACCGTGTCCGACAAGAACGGTGACCTGTACTTCGTCCGCGTCTACAGCGGGAAGATCGAGCAGGGCATGCAGCTCTGGAACGCCACGCGCAGCAAGCGCGAGCGCGTCGGCCGACTCGTACTCATGCACGCGGCGGAGCGCGAGGCCATCGACGAACTCCGCGCCGGCCGCATCGGCGCCGTCGTCGGATTCAAGGACACCTTCACGGGCGACACGCTCTGCATGAAGGACGACCCGATCCTGCTCGAGTCCATGCAGTTCCCCGAGACGGTCATCTCGATGGCCATCCACCCGAAGAGCCGCGGGGACCGCGACAAGTTGGGCGAGGCACTGACACGTCTGGCGAAGGAGGATCCCACCTTCCGCGCGTTCACCGACGGCGAGACCGGCGACACGATCATCGCGGGCATGGGCGAATTGCACCTCGAGGTGTTGGTAAGCCGCCTGCTCAATGAGTACCGCCTCGACTGCGAGGTCGGCCGCCCCAAGGTCGCCTACCGCCAGACCCTCAAGCGCGAATGCGACATCGAGGGCAAGCATGTCAAGCAGTCGGGTGGCCGCGGCCAGTTCGGCGTCGCGCGCGTGCGAGTCACCATCACCGAAGACACCGAGAACACCTTCGAGTCTTCGGTGGTCGGCGGCACGGTCCCCAAGGAGTACGTCAAGTCGATCAGCGACGGCCTCATGTGGGGCTGCGACGAGGGCTATCCGCTCGGCTTCCCGTTCGTGAAGCTGCACTTTGATCTATACGACGGCAAGTACCACGAGGTGGACTCGTCGGAAATGGCCTTCAAGGAGGCCGGTCGACTGGTCATGCGCAACGCGGTCGAGAAGATCGGCGTCGACATTCTGGAGCCCTGGATGAAGGTGGCCATCACGGCGCCCGAGGTCAACCTCGGCGATGTGCTCGGCAGCCTCAACCAGCGTCGCGGTCAGGTCGACCGCACCGAGGCGGGCAGCGGCGATGCGATGCGCATCTTCGGCCACGTCCCGCTCGCGGAAATGTTCAAGTACGCTGAGGTGCTGCGTGGCATGTCGCAGGGCCGTGGCGTGTACAGCATGGAGCCCTTCGAGTACCGCAAGGTGCCTGAGTCCATCGCCGAGAAGATTCGCAAGGACGTCGAGACCGAGCGCGCCGCGCGCCGCAAGTAGCGCGCGCGATCCTCGGCACGAGGACTCCGCCGCGCAGCCTTCATCGGCTGTGCGGCGCCAGCCCCGCCCACGCTCATACCGGGGCGACCGCACCCTACTGGATGTGGAACACCTGCTGGAGCGCGGGTGTGCGCGCGGGGTAGTTCGCGTGGGCGCTGAGTAGAACGCGCGACGGCCGGGCTTCGGGATCGCAGATCAGCCCCAAAGCGACAACAGCCATCACGCGCACGTGCGTACCCTCCACAGGGTCGCCCGCGCGTGCAAGGAGCGCGTCACACGCTTCCGGGTCGCCGAGCGCGCCCAGCGCCGCGGCCGTGACGGCGATGGCGTGCCTCGATCGCGTGCGCTCCATCTGCGAAAGCAGGCGCGTCGCAGCACCGTTGGTGGCGAGCAGGGCGAGTGCCTGGACGGCCTGCGCATGGACACGCGGCGAGATCCGCTCAGCCGCCGCATGCTCGAGCGCCGCGCGGACCTCGGGCGTCGCGCAGCCGGTCTGCGCCAGGGCCAGCGCGCAGTGGCCCCGCAAGCCCGGGTCGCGCTTCGTGTCGATGAGGATCTCAAGTAGCAGTTTGTGGGCTTGCGCGCCGCCGGCAAGGCCGAGGCCTACGGCGTACGAACCGAGCACATCGTCGGCACCACGGCCAACCCGCAACAGGTCCTCAAGAGCGTCACGCATCGCCGCGATCACCAGCACGCTCGTCTTCGTGGTGGGCGTCAAGTCGTGCACCGCGAGTCCCAGGGCCAAGCCGAGGAACGGACGCACGCCGGTCTCCGACTTGCGCGCGGCAGCGGCGAGACGGTCGTCCACGCGCAGACTTGTCACAAGTTGCTCGCCGCCCGCGGCGAGATCCGCGCGTAGCAGGGCGGCCAGCGCAATGGCGTCAAGGCCGGCGACGAGCGCATGCGACTCGTGAGCCAAGCTCCGCAGCAGCGCCCGCGCTGCGTCGTAGCGCTCCGCGGCGGTGACGGCGGCCGCCTGCCGCGCGATGCCGATGGCTGCAGCGGCCCGCACAGAAACATGTTCACGTGCGTTACGCGAGCAGCCAAGGCAGACGGACAACCAGCCCGGCCCCCTGAGCCGGACGTAGGCCGCCAGCACATGCGAGCGCAAGAGCGGCGGCCAAACGCGGCCGCGAATCGCCTTGCCGGTCGCGATGGCGTGCAAGCTCGCATAGACGCCATCGGGCACGCCGCCGGCTGGCTGCATGCCAAGAGCCGTCGCCAGGGCGGCCGGCAGATCGTCCTCGTCGTAGCTGTCCTGCAGTCGCGTCCACAGCGCACGGACAAGTACGCGACCGTCGCGAGCGAATGGATCATCCGGATACGGCTGATCGGCGAGCAGACCCAAGGAGAGTGCAGCGAACGACCGCACGCGAACCGTCACGTCCTTGTCGTCGAGCAGCGCGAGCAGCAACCGCCGCACGCCCGCGAGCTTCTCCGGATCGATCCGCGCCGACGGGTCGGTGCGGCGGAGGAGCCCAAGCCCCAGGACCGCCGACTCTCGTACCTCCTCATTGGCGTGTGGGTCGGCCGCGTGCCGCAGTAGCAGGTGAACCATGGATCCATCCCGCGCACAACGCGCGAGAGCAATCAGGGCCGCCGCGCGCACCCCGTCCTCTTCCACGTTCGCCGGGTCAACCCGCCGGAGCAGGAACGGCAGCACCTTGTCCGTGGCGTCCCGCGCGAGACGCCGCTCCCACTTCGACGGTGCGCCCCCCGCGCTCACCTCACCCACCGCGAAGAGGCTGCTCAGGGTCGTGCCGTCGGCGCGTTGGCGCGTTGGCGCGTTTCGAATCGATCCGGCAGGAGCGCGCCTCGATTGAGCTGCCACCACGTGTTCCAGTCGCCCGGCATCCACGAGTCGCGCACAGTGACCACGGCCGGGGCACGCCGCTCGCCGGGTAGGGTCGGATCCTCCTGGGCCGGACCCTGCGGACCGCCCTCGCGAAAGTTCCCCCCGTGGGCGAGCGCAGCCGGAGCGCAGACGACGGCGGCCGTGCTGAGGACGAGCAGGGCGAGAAGCGCGCAGTGCCTCAAAGGATCGTGAACACCTCCTCCAGCGCGCGTGACCGCGCCGGGTAGCACGCACCCAGCGTCAACCGCAGGAGCGCGGGCCGCTCCGCCGGCTCAAGCAGGCGACCGAGCGCGACGACGGCCATCGCGCGGGCCAGGGGCCGCGCCTCCGCAGCGCCCGCCAACTCGAGGAGCGGCTCCACGGCAGCCAGTTGAGCGAGGCGGCCCAGCGCCTGCGCGCCAGCGGCGAG
>JAQBWE010000205.1 GCA_027625315.1 Planctomycetota bacterium | reverse complement strand
GCGCTGAACGCCAGCACGCCGGCGCTGTGACGCAAGGCCGTCTCGTCGCGCGGGTCAAGCGCATCCGCGGCCGCTCCGAACCAAAGCCGCACGACGGGGGTGCCGCGCGCGGCCCGCAGCGCCAGCACGTGGTCGTTGCGCTGCGTGGCGACGATCGCGCCCGGCCGCTCCGCTTCGATCCAGTGCGCGAGCCGCCGCGCATCGCGCCAGTTGCGCAGGGGCGCGCTGTGCTTGGAGAGCGTCGCGCCCGTGATGGCCAACTTCAGCCCGCGCTCTATGACGCAGCGGTCGGCTCGGTCGGGCCGATCGTCGGGAGCACGACCGACGGCGACATGTACGTCGTGCCCGGCGGCGACGCAGGCCGCCGCGAGGTCGAGGCTTGGCTCAAGCGGGCCTGTGCGCTTCCAGTTGCTGATGGTCCAGAGCAGCTTCACTCGATGGGCTCGTCCACAACGACGATCTTACGTGCCAGAGCCGCCGCGACGGCGCGCGCCACGGCGCGCACAGCCTGCATCGCCGGCGGGGCGTACTGCAGGTAGCGCCGGTACCAGCGCAGCCGCTCCGTCCGCGAGACGGCCACCGGAATGGACGCGGCCAGTTGCGCCAGGTTCTTCACGCATCGCCGCCGATCCACTGACTGCGGATAGGGGAAGAAACGACAGTGATCGGTGTCGATCAGTCGGAAGCCGACGACGCGCGGCCCCTGCTCCACGAGCACGTTCACGCCCTTGAGGTCACCGTGATACACGCCGCCGCGGTGCAACGAACCGAGCCAGGCGGCCGAGGCTTCGCGCAGGGCGATCTGACGCAGGCGGTCAGGCCCGCCGTAGAGACTGCGAGCAAGGGTGTCGAGCCGCGGCAGCTTCGAGAGATCCTCGAACACGCTGAACGTGCGCCCGCCGCGCTGCAGGAACGCGAGCGGCCGCGCGGTGTCCACCCCCAACACACCCAACATGTGCGCATGCCGGTAGCCGGCGGCGTGCCGTCCGGGGGCCAGGCGATCGCGCCAACGGGCGAGGGTCGATGTCGGGCGGCGCTCCTTGACGACGAGATCCCCGTGGCGCGTGACGATCCCCTTGCGGCTGGCCTTCACGAACCCGGCGGCGCCCGGCCTGCTGGCGAGGTCGTGGGCCGCAAGGACGGAGTCCAGCCGCGCGAGGCTCAGGGTGCGGCTGCGCGCGCCCCGCCCCGCCCCGACCTCGAGGGTGTACTCCGTGCTTTCACGGAAGCAGCGCTTGCCGCGACTCGCGCGCCGGCGGCGCTCGAGCGCACGCATGGTGGCCAGCACCTCGTTGGTGGGCAACTCACACCGCTCGGCGCCAGCCTGGTAGGCGTCGAGCAGGTGCAGCCGCTCCGCAGGCGTGATCAGCAGTTGGAGCGAATGCAGCAGGCGCGCCACCGCGTCGCGGCATGCCGCCAAAGACACAGTCCCCCCCATGCGCGAGCGATGGAGGTCGGTCAGCCAGAGGGGGCAGTGATCACCGGGCCCACGGCCCGCGAGGATGTTGCCGGCGTGTAGGTCGCGGTGATCGAAGCCGGCTTCGTGCATCGCGCGCACGAGAGCCGCCACGCGAGCGAGGAGGGCAAGCCGCCGGTCGGACGGCTGCATCGCCAAGACGTCGTGCAGCGGCTGAACGTCCGGGAGAAACGCCGCCATGAAGAATGAGTCCTCGAGCGCGCCGGCCCGCCGCCGCTCGCCATACGCCAGGGGACTGGCCACGGGCAGACCGGCCGCGGCGAGAAACCGGGCCGCGGCAAACTCCTGAGCGGCGCGGCTCGTACGGATCCGCGAGAGCCAACGTTCCGCCGACCCCCGCGTGCGGTGCACCTTGAGCAGCACCGGACCGACGCCCTCCAGTTCGACGCGGCTCGTGAGCCGACTCATGCTCGGTCGCAGGATCTGGCCTGCCTGGGCAACGCGCAGCGGATCGTGCAGCACCTTGGTGTGCAGCGCGCCCAACACAGAGACCGCCGCCTCACCCGTAAAGCCGGCCAGCGCGAACGGCTCGATCGGTGCGCCCGGCGCGGCGTTCACCGCTCCTCCTGCGCTACCCGGTGGAGCTCCGCCAACTGCGCGTACTTCATGAACGTGAAGTGCGCGCCGTTCCGGGCCAACACATAGCCAGCCCGGCCGTCGAGGAAGCCCAGGCGCAGCAGGTACATGGCCAGGAAGCGCCACGCAGGCCGCAGCACGATGTCGGACCAGCGGGCGCGCCGCCCACGCGTGTACATCTCGCGCGCGCTCACCTCGCTGAAGCGCAACATCTGCCGAAAGTGGTCTTGGATCGATCGGTAGGTGTGATGCTCGAGGTCCCCCGGACGTAGGCGCTCCACGCGCCCGGCGGTCTCGACGCGATCATGCGGATCCACGCCGCCCCACGAGGCCACACGCCGATCAAACAAACGCGTGCGCCACTCGGGGTACCAGCCGCCGTGCCGGATCCAGCGGCCCTGATAGCGCACTTTGCGGCACACGGCGTAGGCCCGGGGCGCGGCGGGTTCGGCGAGCCTGTCCGCGCGCAGGGCCTCAATGGTCGCGCGCAGCGCCTCGTCCACCCGCTCGTCGGCGTCCAGCGAGAGGATCCAGTCGTGGCTCGCGGCCTGCACCGCGCGGTTCTTCTGGGCCACCCAGCCGGGCCAGTCGGTTTCGATGACCCGCGCACCCTTCGCGCGTGCGACCGCGACCGTGTCGTCGGTGCTGCCGGAGTCGAGCACGACGATCTCGTCGCAAAACGCAAGGCTGTCGAGGCAGGGTCCGATGCGGTCGGCCTCGTCGCGGGCGATCACGCAGGCGCTGATTCGGATCGCGCCGTCCCTCACGCGCGGCCCCCACTCTTCGGCGTCCCCCAGGAACCCGCCGCGCGCCACCACATCCTCCGCCACTTCAGCGAGCCGAGCCGCTCCTGCACGCGCGCCGCGAGCACGGCACCTGCCCCCTCGCTGCCCGCGTACCCGGCGAAGAACGCCCGCTCGTGCAGGCGACCCGTCGGCATGCCGCGCCCGCGGTGCTTCTCGATGGCGCGCCGATAGCGCGCCAGATTGTCGAGCCTGGCGCCGTCGGCGAGCGGTGCCGCCCCGCGCTGGGCTCGGTCAAGATCGATCACGCGGACGCCGCCGCTGGGCACGAGGAGCAGGTTCTTCGGATGCAGGTCGGCGTGGCGCACGCCCGCATCATGCAGCGCCCGCACGGCGCGGCCGGCAGACGCCTGCACAGTCGCCGGGTCGTCGCAGCCGGCCACGTCAGCGCCGTAGAGCCAGGCCTCAAGATCGCGGGCGCCAGCGATCTCACGCACCAACAGGCGTCCGGTCCAGCCGCTGCGGTCACCGTGGATCGTGCAGCCGAGCGCCTCCACGACGGGCAGGTCCTGGGCAGCGAGCGCCACATGCAAGACAAGCTCGTCCAGCGGCCGCAGCCGGCCGTGGAAGCGCGCGCCGCGCAGTCCGCGCATGAGGCCACCCTTGCGGTAGGAGCGAATGAGCGCGGCCCCGCGCGCGTCGGCGAGACGTCCCAGGGGCGCCCGGCCCGCGAACTCCGTCGGCGCGCCGTCACCCGCGGCCGCCGCACGCACGAGGGCCTCAGCGCCCGGCACCCAGGCCAGCAGTTCCGGCCCGGCCTGCTCGAGGCAGATCGCGCTCGGCACCTGGTAGTCCCCTCGGAGGGCAGCGAGGGCGGGATCCTCCGTCACGCGCCCCAGAGTATGCGCCGGAGCCGATCGGCTCGCAGGCCTTCCCCGGAGCCGCCCGCGCCCGCCTCAGCAGAACCTGCGCGCCGGCGCGGCTACTTCCCCTCGAGTTCCTTCTTGATCTCGAGGATGGCGTCGTTGACGTCCGGGTCGTTGCCGCCGCGCTGGACGAACTCCTGGTACCGATCCAGGGCCGTCTTCGGGTCGTCCAGCTCAGAGTAGTACAGATCCCCAAGCAGGATGAGCAGCTCGAGGTCGTCGGGCTTGACCTCGCGGGCCTTCTCGAGCGCGGAGACGGCATCGTTCCACTTCTTCAGTTGGCCGAGGGCCAAGCCGAGACCGCGCCACGCGAAGAACGACTTCTCGTCCATTGCGATGGCCTGCAGGTACCACTTCTCCGCGTCCTTCCACTTCTTCTGGAAGTAATGGTTGTCGCCAATCCACACGACGATGTTGGCGTCGGCAGGCTGCACTTCGTGCGCCTTCAGCAGCAACTTCAAGGCCTTGGCGAACGCGCCCGTGGCCTCATAGTCGAAGGCGCAGTTGACCAAGGCGCGCATGTTCTCGCCCTGGCCCTTCATCTTGAGGATGAGCTCGTAGATGTCGATGGCGTCGCCGTACTTGGCCTGGGCGTCGTAGGTGGCGCCCAGATTGGCCATGGCCGTGACGTACTCCTTGTTCATGTCGAGCGCGCGCTTGAACTGCACCTGCGCCTCGGTGACGCGGCCTTGCTTGAACAAGCAGAACCCGACGGAGTTCACCGCGGGCGCGAGGCTCGGCATGATGGACATGACCTCGCGGTACGCCTGCTCGGCCTCGTCCCACTTCTCCATGCGCTCAAGTACCCACGCCTTGCCGTACATAGCCCGCGCGCTCTCGGCGTCGCGGGCGAGCACCTCGTCGTAGTACTTGATGGCCAGTTTGTACATGGCCTCGGTCTCGTCGCGCGCCGTGAGGTCAGCCAGCGCGATGACGACATCGTTGTCCTCGCTGCTCGCGCGGTAGGCGTTCTGCAACGTCTCGCGGGCCTCGCCGAGCGCCTCGGGCGTTCCGACGCGCGAGAGTGCCTCCGCCTTGAGGAGGAAGGCCGCGAGGTAACTCGGCCGCTGCTCCACCACCGTAGTCGCATGCTTGGCACTGTTCGCCGCATCGCCGGCGGCGAGCTGCAGCCGTGCGAGGACGAGCCGCGCCGGGAAGTCGAGCGGATCGGTCCGTACCGCAGCATCCAAGCGGGTGATGGCCTCAGCCGTGCTGCCTGCGGCATGCTCAGCCTCCGCGAGGAGGAGCAGCACGTCCGGCCGCTTGCCGGACTTGAGCGCCAGGGCCTTCGTCAGAGCGGCCACAGCCGGCTTGGGCTGGTTGAGGGCCAGGAGGGCGCGCCCCACCTCGAGATGGACGTTGGAGTCCTGCGCATGGCTCTTGGCCAGCTTCTCCAGCCCCTCCAGTCGCGCCTCAGGCGCGTCTAGGCGCGCCCGGTGCAGTTTCATGGCTACGCGATTGGGATGCTCCTCGACGAAACGGTCGTAGTCCGTCGCAAGTTGAGCGCGGTCATCGCCGGCCTGCAGCGCGCTCCGCAGGTAGCCGACGTGCGCGCGGTAGTTCTCGAGATCGCTCTCGAGGGACTTCCAGTAGGAAGTGGCCGCGTCGCTCCAGCGCCGCTCCTCTGCGGCGACTTCGCCGTCCTCGAAGTGCTGCGCGGAGACCTCGGTGTCCCGCTCGATCGGGGCGGGGGCATCGTCGGCCTGTGCTGCCGGAGGCGATGCGATCCAAGCCCCCGTGGCGAGGCCCAGCACGACCAAGAGGCCGAACACGGGATTGGCACTACACGCGCTGCGGGGCATGGTTCGCTCCTCTCGACCGGGGAGGTCGATTCGTTTCACTCGCAACTCGACCGCCGCGGGGCGAAGCCCTGCGTCGTCACCGCACGGCATAACGCCAGCAAGTCCGGTCAGCGCCAGCAAGTCCGATCAACGAATGTCGCTGGGCCGGGCCTGAGCATCGGCCGCCGCTGCGCGATGCGCCGCGAGCAGGGCTTCCTGCTCCTTCTTGCGGTCCAGATCCATGAGGCGCTCGCGGCGCTTCTTGAGCATGGCGAGGCGCTCTTCCTGCTCGCGCAGGGCCTG
>JAQBWE010000204.1 GCA_027625315.1 Planctomycetota bacterium | reverse complement strand
ACGCCGACCGCACGATCCGGCTGCGCTGGCGAATGCAGTCCTTCGACGAAACGACGCCCTTCGACCTGCCCGGCCGCCGGGATCCGCGCGCCCGCGCCCCGGATGGGTCGAGCCGCTAGGCGCGCGATCGGATTGGGGGTGCGTGCCCCTAGAGTCAGCGTCACCATGCGTATCCCGGAAGGTGTTGTGAGCGAATCGGACTACAAGGACCGCGACGCCATCGTTCGCTCGCGCGACGATGTGGCGCGTGAACTCGGCGCCGGCGGCGTCGTCGGTTCAGGCGCCACGCCCACCGACGAAGATCTCGGCGGCGGCGGGGCGCTCACGTTCGACAAGTCCGGCGCGCTCGCCGGTCGCCCCAAGCTCAAGCCGCGCAAGGCGCTGCAGAGCGACCAGGACGGCGAGGTTGCCGATCAGGCCGAGGAAGAATCCGCGGCGCGTCCGCGCAAGGCCGTCTTGCCCTCGCGCCTAGCCGACCTGCGCCCGGAGGACTTCCCCGCCCGCGCGCTGGCGCTTGTGGCCGCGGGCGAGCACGAGGAACTTCCGATCCCCGCGGGCTCGTTCGTGTACGGCGAGAACCGCCAAACGATCGAGCTGCCGGCCTTCCGCATCGATCGCAGCCCGGTGACGCATGAGGACTACGGGCACTTCGTCCGCGCCACCGGCCATCGCCCCGCGCTGTATTGGGTCGGCGGCAGCTTCCCTGAGGAACTGCGCGACCACCCCGTCGTCGGTGTGGACTACTTCGATGCCCTCGCCTACGCGCGCTGGGCTGGCAAGGATCTGCCTTTCGAAGACGAGTGGGAGCGCGCGGCGCGCGGCACCGACGGACGCACCTACCCTTGGGGCAACGAGCCCGAACTGGGCGGTGCCAACACCGCGCGCTTGGGCCTGAAGATGACCGTGCCGGTGGATCTGCAGCGCGCCAACGTCTCGCCCGATGGCGTGCGCGACATGGTCGGCAACGCGTGGGAGCTGACCCACTCCCCCGCGCCCGGCGGCGGCGTGGTCGTGCGCGGTGGTTCGTGGCACGACTTTGCGCTGTACGCGAAGACGTGGTTCCGATTTGCGTCCAAGCCCGATGCGCGCAACGGCACCATCGGCTTCCGCTGCGTGCGGCGCGAGGCTGAGCGTCCCGACGCGGCCCGCGAGGTCGCACTCGCGACGGCGGAAGCCGAGATCGCGGCCCGCCGCGGCTCCGAGCCGCCCGTGGACCGCTCCGGGTTCTCGGCCGAGAAGCGCGATCTCGTGCTCGATCTTCCGCGCCTGCGCAATCACGTAGCCGAAGCGCGCGCATCGGCGCTGCTCGGCACCACGGTGGCCCGCGGTGGCCGCACGCCGCCCGCGACCGAAACCGCGCCGCTGCTCTCGCGACCCATCGTGTCGCGTCGTAAGCCGACTGAATCCCGCACGCACGTCGAAGACGTGCGCGGGGTTTCTGCGCCGCCCCGAGCGCAGTCAGCGCCGGCGCCCCTGACCCAGGTCCCGTCCGCCGCGGCAGCATCTGCAGCCGCAGTCCCCGCCGGCGTGACAGCACCTCCCGGCGTGACAGCACCTCCCGGCGTGACAGCACCTCCCGGTGTGACAGCACCTCCCGGTGTGACAGCGCCCCCCGGTGTGACAGCGCCCCCCGGTGTGACAGGCGCTGCCAAGCCGCGCCCGTTGGCGAAGATCGACGGCCCCAGCGCGCCGGAGCCGGACGTGCGGCGCGAGCCGCGGCGCATGCCCCGCACGGTCGGCATCCTGGTCGGCCTGGGGCTGTTGCTGTTCGGCGGCCTGCTGGTCGTCCTGCTCAATGGCGGCGAGTCCGGTTCGAACCGCGACACCGACGCGCCGGCTGCCGACTCCGGCGCGAGCAGCGTGCAGGAACCTACGCCGTGGGCGCGCAGTGATGTGGCTGACCTGCCGGCGCCCGTGCGCCTCGACGAGTTCCCCGGGGCGAATGAGCCGCCGCGCGTGCTCGACGGCGCGTACCCGAGCGACCGCGCGCGCCTGGACCAAGGCCGTTGGCTCCTGCTGATCTTGGACCCGCGCAGCCCGGAGGGCGAGCAGACATTCGTCACCGCCCACGCGCTTCACCGCCGGCTGGCGCCGCACGGCGTCAACGTGACCGTCGTGCTGCCGCGCCTGCCCTACGAGGACGAGACCGGCCGCCTGGCCGGCGACGCGGCGCTCGATGCGCAGCTGCGAGCCGACGGGCGCAACTGGTTGTGGGACGGCATCCATGTGGTGCTCGACCCCTTGTCCGTGTCGGGTTCCGGCCGCGGCGTCCTCGCCACGAAGTACTCCTTCGAGGAGGAGAGCGTGGCCGCCATGTTGCTCTCAGACGGCAAGATCGAGAGTCGCACGGCGCCGCCTGAAGGCGGCTTCACCGAGCTATCCCTCGTGCATCCGGCGCTGCGGGCCCTTGAGCTCGAGCGTGAGGCGCAAGCCGTTCCCGAGCCCGAGCCGCGCTGAGCCGACTCGCCGGATCCCCGACGCTACGGCTGCTCGAACAATTCCGCGTGGAGAGCGCGCACGACATCGTGGTCGCGCTCCGTCGGCACCACGATCTGCAAGTTGGTCTTCGTCGCGCCGTACGAGATGGCTAGGACGGGCACGCCCGCGGCGCCAATGGCTGTGAACACCTGGCCCGCGAGGCCGCTGGCCTCTTTCATGCGCTCGCCGATGACTGCGATGAGCGACGCGCCCTCGCGCACCGTTACGGAGCCCAGCTCGCCGAGATCCGCCGTGACGCGCGGTAACCCCTCGGGATCGTCCACGGACACCGTGATCGAAACCTCGCTCGTGGCGATGAGGTCGACGCTCACATCGTGGCGCTTGAACACATCGAACACGGTGGCCATGAAGCCCGGCTGGCCGAGCATGCGACCCGAGACCACGTTCACCAGATGGATGCCGCGCTTGCTGGCGATGCTCGTTACGCGCGCCGTGCGGCGGCCCTTCGCCGGGCCGATGACTGTCCCCGGCGCCTTTGGTGCCAGCGTGTTGAGAATGCGCACCGGAATGCCCTTCTCGACGGCGGGCTGAATCGTGGCGGGGTGGATGACCTTGGCGCCGTAGTACGCGAGCTCGCTCGCCTCGGCGTACGTGAGCGCCTCCACGGGGCGTGCCTTCGGCACGACGCGCGGGTCCGCCGTGAGGACGCCGCTGACGTCGGTCCAGATCTCGACTTCCTCGGCCGCAACGGCGCGCCCGATGATCGTCGCCGAGTAGTCAGAGCCCGAGCGGCCGAGCGTCGTCACGTTGCCGTCTTTGTCGCGGCCGATGAAGCCCGTGACCACCGGCACGCCCTTCACGGCGGCGAGCGAGCGCTTGAGCAGCGGGTACGCCTCAGGCAGCGGTACCGCGCGTCCGAACCGGCCGTCTGTCACGAGGCCGGCCTCGTCCGCGTCAACGGCCGTGGCAGGGATCCGGCGCTTGCGCAGCACGGCGGCGATGGCCTTGACCGACATACGTTCGCCAAAGGCGGCGACCTGATCGAGGCTGCGCGGTGTGAGCTCCCCCAGCAGCGCGAGGCCGCGGAACATCTGATCGAGGCGCTCGAGATCGTCGGCGACGAGCTGGGGGCTCAGATTCAGGTCCCGCAGCAGCGACTCCTCGCGCGCGCGGATCGGATCCAGATCGGGCTTGCCGGCGGCGGCGCGGCGCGCGCCGGTCAAAAGCAGGTCTGTGACGCCTGAATGGGCTGAGCAGACCACAATCGGCTTCCGGTCCAGGCGGCTGCGAATCAGCGCGACCACGGTGTCAATGCGCTCGCGGTCACCGACCGACGTGCCGCCGAATTTCATGACCAACACGCTGTGGTCCTCCTCTGGCACCGAGATACCACGCCCCGCACCCCAGCCCGTAGGATGGAGTGTTCCGAATCTGCGACCTTCAGGAGACCCCATGGCTGATGCTTCCCGCCCCGAGGGATCGGACCTCATCTACGACTGGAACGTCCACGCCGTGGCCCCGATCGAGGGCCGCCGATGGGCGCAGGTGGATGACGAGACGCTGCGTGACGGGCTGCAGAGCGCGTCGGTGCGGCATCCCGCCGAGGACGAGATGGTGGAGATCCTCCACCGCGTCGCGGACCTCGGCATCGAGTCGATGAACATCGGCCTGCCCGGTGCCGGCCCCCACGTGGTCAAGACGGCCACCCGCCTCGCCCGCGAGATCCGCGACCAGAAGCTGGGCATCCTGCCCAACTGCGCCGCGCGGACCTTGGTGCAGGACATCGAGCCCATTGCCCAGATCAGCCAGGAGATCGGCATCGAAATCGAGGTGGCCGCCTTCATCGGGTCGAGCCCCATCCGCCTCGAGGTCGAGGGCTGGGACGTCGAGCACCTGCTGAAGACCGCCGAGAAGGCGCTGCAGTTCTGCGTGGACGAGAAGCTCCCGATCATGTTCGTGACCGAAGACACGACGCGCACGCCGCCTGAGGTCGTCCGGCGCATCTACGGTCAGGCGCTCGACATGGGGGCCCAGCGCCTCGTGGTCTGCGACACCTGCGGCCACGCCACGCCCGACGGCGTCCGGGCGCTGGTGCAGTTCGTCCGGCAGGTTGCCACCGAGCGCGGCCGCGCCGATGTGCAGATCGACTGGCATGGCCATCAGGACCGCGGCCTCGCCGTCGTGAACTCCATCGCCGCGTACGAGGCCGGTGCGGATCGCCTCCACGGCGCGGGCTTGGGGGTTGGCGAGCGTGCCGGCAACTGCCCGACCGA
This sequence comes from Planctomycetota bacterium, assembly GCA_027625315.1. GTDB lineage: Bacteria > Planctomycetota > PLA2 > PLA2 > JAEUHO01 > JAHEIK01. The sequence continues at coordinate 1,099 of JAQBWE010000204.1, read as the reverse complement.
CCAACTGCTCGTGAACCTCAAGCTGCTGGGCTACCTCGCGCCTGACCGCGACCTCACAGGCTTGATGGCCTACGTCCAGGCCGTCTCGAAGTACCTCGATGTGCATCTGCCGTTCAACTACCCCGTCGTCGGCAACGACGCGTTCGAGACGGGCACGGGTGTGCACGCGGCCGCCGTCATCAAGGCGCTCAACCGCGGCGACACATATCTCGCCAACCGCGTGTACTCCGGCGTGCCGGCCGACCAGTTCGGCCTCGAGCAGAAGATCGCGGTGGGGCCCATGAGCGGCAAGTCCAACGTCGTCTTCTGGCTGCAGAAGCACGGCTACGAGACAACGACCGAGCGCGTGGATCGGCTCTTCGATGCGGCCAAGTCGAGTCGGCGCGTGCTGACCGACGACGTTCTGCACGAGCTTGCCAAGCAAGCAGAGCAGCCGGCCTAATGGGGCTGCTCGCGATTGACACCGTCTGGGAAGATGGACTCTGCCGCATGGCGCTCTCGGGCGAGGCGCGGCTTGAGACCATCTCAGGCTTCGATCGCGTTGCACGGGAGGCCGAGGCCCGCGGTGCGAACGCCGTCCTCGTGGATCTCGCGGCGCTCGACTTCATGGACAGTGCGTCGACGGGCTCCGTGCTGCGTCTACATTTGGCGATGGAGGAGCACGGTGGACGGCTCGTGTTGCATTCGCCGCCGCCGCTGATTCGTAAGTTGTTTGATCGCCTTGGCCTGCGGCACCTGCGCGTGGCCGAGGATCTCTCCAGCGCTCGGGCGCAGGCCAGCCCGGCCCCGGGCGGGAGAGCGGACGACGCCGAAAGCGCAAGTGCCCCTTAGGCACGTCTAAACACGCGCAGGGCCTTGTTCGCATTACGGGGCAGGCCTGAACAATCGTCCGCGAAACCCTCAACGCGGCGCGGATTCTCACCGACCCTCAAGTCGCTGTGAGAAAGCCCATCCACCTCGTCGGGCCCATCGCCCTCTTCGTCACACTCCCCTTGCTCTCGGCGTGTTCGTCGGGCGGCGCGTTCTGGGATCGCACACCCTGCGTCGCCGGCGCGCGCCAAGTCGCACCCGCTTGCGCGCCGGCCTGCGCACCATGCGC
>JAQBWE010000203.1 GCA_027625315.1 Planctomycetota bacterium | reverse complement strand
ACACAACCACCCGCTCTGCCGGCGCCTCACCACGGCCGAGATACTCGTCGCGGAAGTGATGGATGTTCTGGATGAACACGCTGGCCCGGCGCCGGGCTTCGCTCTTCGTGATCGAGCCACCGGACTGCTTGACACGCCGATGCTCGTCACTAGCAAGCGCCTCGCGTAGGACGGAGACGAGCGGACCGTTGCCTGACAAGAACACGGCATGCTCATCCTCGTCCACGCGTTTGCGCTCGATCGCGAGGTTGAGGCCAGCCAGGGTCTTCCCCGATCCAGGAACGCCCGTCACGAAGCAGATGACCTTGCTGCCCTCCCGCTTGGCTCGCTCGATCTGAGAATTCAGCTCGGCCGTGGTCCTCGAGAGGTTGATGGCGCCTGCATCAGATCGCGAGATGTCGCGAACCTTGTGATCGCCATACAACGCACGTGCCGCTTCGACGATCGTGGGTGTGGGCCTGTATTGCGAGGCCTCCCATTCCTGGGGATCAATCGGCGGTCGCTTGCCAACGATCACCCGATGCAGCGCGTCACTAAGCGTCGAGTAGTTCGCCCGAATCGGATGCGCGACGCCGTCGGCGTACCAATCCAGCGAGATCGACTCCGACGGTGCGTCCGTACCCACCAACACAGGGACGATGGGAAGAGACTCACTCCCGCTGTGGAAGTTCCTCAGGTCGAGGGCGTAGTCGAGTGCCTGCTCGAGCGCCTGGCCGCTGTATCCCGTCGCGTGGACCTTGTACTCCAACACGACAATGACCCCGCTGAGGAGGATGACGACGTCGGCGCGCTTGCCCATGCGCGGGATCGAAAACTCGAAGTAGACGTGCTCGCGCTCCCACTCGGCGAGCACGCGCTTGAGATGGCCGATCTGCGCCTGCCAGGCGTCCCGCTGCTTCGGGTCAAGGTCGTGCGAGTGATGGCTTGTCAGCACCCCGAGCACATGCTCATCGCTCGTATTCAGGAACGTCGCCACGGAGGAGCCGTAGTAGGCGCGTGTCACTGGCATCGGACCTAGTCTCCCCTGGCACCACAACGCCGCCCTTGCCGCGCGGGTCCTGCCCAAGGTAGTCGTCAGACCCCCCCAACACCCCAACGTTCTCGCGCCCCGCACTCCGTGGTTCCATGGCGGGGATGTACAGGGACTCCTTCAGCGAGACAGGCTTCACCAAGATCCTGCGCTGGCTCTCTGCCTCCTTCGGCATCGGGCGCTACTTCCGCGTGCAGGTGCGCGTCTTCTACGTCGCGGCCGTCGTCATGCCGCTCATCCTGCTGCGCAACGTCGAAAGCCTGCCCGTCGGCGCCGCCCTCGGCTACATCGTCCTCACCACCCTCGCCCTCTACGTCGTCATCTGGTCCCATGAGATGGGACACATCCTCGCGGGACGGCGCTACGGGATCGAGACACCCCTCATCACCCTCTCGCCCCTCGGCGGCGTCGCCCACATGGGCTCCGGCGCTCCCACCCCCGGCAAGGAAATCGTCATCGCGCTCGCCGGGCCCGTCACCCACCTCGCCTGGCTCGCCGTGTTCTTCCCCCTCTACCTCTTCGTTGACTACGGCGACCTCGCGCCCGACAGCTGGAGCTACGACCAGGGCTACGGACTCATCACCACGCTCGTCTACATCAACGTCGGCCTGCTCGCCTTCAACCTCCTCCCCTGCTTCCCTATGGACGGTGGCCGCGCCCTGCGTGGGTTCCTCGCCAAGCGCATGCACCCCAACCGCGCCACCCTCATCGCGGTCCGCATCGGCACGGTCGCTGGGTTCGTGTTCATCGCCGTCGGCATCGGCCTCTGGATCATGCGCGACGATCTCTCAGGCACCATCCTCGCCTGCATCGGCATCTCCAACGTGCTCGCCTGCAAGCAAGAACGCCTCGCCGCCCTCAGCGGGCCGGGTCCGTACATGACCGCGAACCTCCGCCAGCCCTGGGAGTCCGATCCCGACGGCTGGAAACGCGGCACCCGCACCGAGTCAGCAGAGCCTGGCTTCTTCGAACGCCGCCGCGCGGCCCGCGAAGCCCACCAGCGCGAACGCGATGACGCCGCCGACGCGGCGCTCCAGGGGGAGTTGGACCGCGTCCTTGACCGCGTCAACGAGGTCGGGCTCGACCAGCTCACCGCCGCCGAGCGCAAGATCCTCACCCGCGCCAGCAAACGTCGCCGCCCGGACTGAACCCCCGCGACGAGTGCGACCCCCGGCCCGGCGCGGATACAGTTGCAGCCCCCCGGGCGGATAGCTCAGCTGGTTAGAGCACCTCGTTTACACCGAGGGGGTCGGGGGTTCGAATCCCTCTCCGCCCACCATCATCTGCACCCGGAGCGCACCGCGGCCCATGGCCACCGAGCCCAACCCCGATCGCCGCCAAGCCCGGGTGCCCGCGCATCTGGCCGGGGTGCGCCTCGACCGGTTCCTCGCGGACTGCTTTCCCAACTACTCGCGGCGCCAACTCTCCGACGCCGTGAAGGCCGGACTCGTCTGCGTCAACGACCACAAAGGCAAGCCGGGTCAGATCCTCGCCGCCAACGATCGCCTCGACCTGCCCGTCTGGTCCAAGACGCTGCCCGGGCTCGAGAAGAAACGCGAATCCGAGCGCGGCGTGGGTCGCGCCCCCACGGAAATCGTCGAGCTCTATCGCGACGACGACCTGCTCATCGTGGCCAAGCCGCCCGGCCTGCCCGTCCATGCCGGCGCCGGCATCTCGACCATGCACACGCTGATCGAGAGCTTGCGGGAGGACGTGCTCGCAGGCTTCGGCCTCGTCCACCGACTCGACAAGGACACCACGGGCGCCATTGCGCTCGTGCGCGGCGAGGAGATGCGGCGCGTCACCAGCGAGCGCTTCGCCGACCCCGCCGGCGGCGTGATCAAGATCTACGAGGCCATCGTGTCGGGCGTGCCTGAACCCGCCGAAGACGAGATCGAAGCGCCGCTCCTACCGCCGTCGCACGGCGGGCGCGCGCGCGTCGATGACGACGAAGGACGCCCGGCCCTCACCCGCTACCGCACGCTTGAGAGCTTCGTGCGGGCCGCAAGACTCGAGATCGAACTCGAGACCGGCCGCACACATCAGATTCGCGTGCACCTGCGCCACCGCGGTTACCCGCTGCTGGTGGATCCCATCTACGGCACGCGCAAGGCGTGGCGGATCCCCGATCCCCGCGGCCGGCGCGACGTGTACCTCAGCCGCACACCGCTGCACGCGCGAAGGCTTGAGCTCCCGCATCCGCGTACCGGCCAGCGCATCAGCGTGGACGCGCCGGTGCCCGACGACATGAAGCACACCTTGGAGGTGCTACGCGTCGTGGCATCCCGCGGGCGCATACGCGGCGGGTTGCCCCTGCCGCCGCCGCCGGAGGCCTAGCTCGTCGCGGCCGGAGGCCTAGCTCGTCGCGGCACTAGCGGGCGGTACGAATCCGACGCTTGCGCTGACGCGCAGCGCTGCAGGGGCGCTTGCCGTGGTTGGCCTTCTTGATTCGGCGACCGTTGACAGCCATGACGTAACTCCGCTTTCTTGGGGCAGCCCCAGACAGTAGCCCCGGAGGTCGATCAGGCGAAGGCCTGCTCGAACGCCCCCTCCAGATCCGCCACGAGATCGTCCACGTCCTCGATCCCGACCGACAGCCGGAGCAGGCCGTCCGTGAAGCCGTGGCGCAGGCGCTCCGCCCGGGGCACGCTCCCGTGGGTCATGCTCGCGGGGTGATCCAATAGGCTCTCGACGCCGCCGAGGCTCTCGGCCAGCGCAAACAGCCGCGTCGCGGAGGCGAGCCGGCGGGCCGTCTCCAGGTCCGCGTCCAGGTCAAACGACACCATGCCCCCGAAGCGGCGCATCTGGCGCTTGGCGACGTCGTGGCCCGGGTGGTCCTCCCGGCCGGGATAGAACACCCGCCGAACACGCGTCTGCGCGCCCAGCCAGGCCGCGATCACCTCGGCGTTGTCGCAGTGACGCTCCATGCGGACGGCCAGGGTCTTCACGCCGCGCATGACGAGGAAGCTGTCGAGCGGGCCCGACACCGCGCCAATCGCGTTCTGGAGGAACTTCAGGCGCGCGGCGAGGTCGGCGTCTGCAACGACCGCCATGCCCCCCACCACGTCGCTATGCCCACCGAGGTACTTCGTGGTGCTGTGCACCACGATGTCGGCGCCCAGCGCGAGCGGGTTCTGGAGATAGGGCGTCGCGAAGGTGTTGTCGACCACGGCGAGCGCGCCGCACGCGCGGGCCCGGCGGCACACCTCGGCGATGTCGCTCACGTGCAGCAGCGGATTCGTCGGCGACTCGAACCACATCATCTGCGCGGGCTTCTTCAAGGCCGCGTCCACCGCCTCAAGGTCGGTCGTGTCAACGACATCGAACGTCAAACCCTGGCGGCTCATGACCTTGTCGAGCAGGCGGTAGGTGCCGCCGTACACGTCATGGCCGATCACGACCCGAGCGCCGGCATCGAGCAGTGACAGCACACCGTGCGTGGCGGCCAGGCCCGACGCGAAGGCGATGCCTTGCGTGCCGCCCTCGATCGAGGCGATGTTGGCCTCAAGCGCACCGCGGGTGGGGTTCTGCGTGCGCGAGTACTCGTAGCCCTTGTGAACGCCCGGCGCCTCCTGCACGTACGTCGACGTGAGGTAGACCGGCGTCATCACAGCACCCGTGGACGGATCGGGCTCTTGGCCCGCGTGGATCGCCCGCGTCGAGAAGCCCTCGGGCTTGGGATCGGAACTGGCCATGGCACCTGCCTCCTCGGTACCGCCGGTTCTACCCGGGGCCGTCGGCGCGTGGATGCCCTGCCCGAGCCGCGAGGCAGCTGCCCGGGTCGCGGACAAACTGCCGGCGCCGCGGGCTACTTGCCGAACACGCGCGCGTGGCGCGTCTGGATCTCGAGGCACAGAACCATGAGTGCCGTGGAGTACACGCGCCCGCCGAGGTCGCCCCAGGGGTCCATCGGATCCCAGGAGCCGAACGACCCGCAGCGCGTACCGTCGAGGCGCTGCGTTTCGGCCACGGCCTTGCGCAAGTATCCGGACCACTTGCGCCAATGCTGGCCGCCGACCTGGAACATGGCCTGGGTGCCGTAGTACCAGTACAGCATGTCGATCGAGCCGTTCTCGATGTTCCAAATGGGCGGCAGCTTGGCGCAGAGGGCGGCGCCCTTCTGGATGATCTCGCTTTGCGCCGGATCGTCGCCGAGGAACACGCGCGTCATGATGCCCGCGGCAGTCATGGCCTCAGACCGTTCGGCCGGGAACCGGTCCACCATCTCCTGCGTTCGGGCCGACCCTGTGCCGCGCGAGATGTAGCCCACGCGGCCGAACTCCGGGTCGGTGACCTTGTCGAGCCACGCGCGCGCGCCCTCGAAGGCCGCTTCGTCGATCGTGAACGGGGCCTTCTCACCCCGCGCCAGAGCCTCGCGGTTGATGAGGCTCGCGCTGCGCAGCGACATGACCATCCACGACGTGACCGATGTGTCGTTGTCGCCCGGGCGCACGCCGTAGCGCCACGCCATGTACGGATTGCGCGAGAGGGCAATGAAGTCGAGCGCCCGCTGCGCGGCGCCCTTGAGGATCGGACTGTGCGTCATTCCGTAGGCCTCGATCACAGCGAGCGAGCCGATGGCGTGACCGTAGATGAACTGCTGCGCGGTCCGCGGGCCGATGCAGCCCTCCGGATCCTGCTGGCTCTTCAAGAAGCGCAGACCGTTGCGCACGTTCTCCGCGTAAGGACCCTCGCGGTCCGTGTGAGCCGCGCCGAGGAACGCGAGGAGGGCGAGGCCCGTGACGCCGACGTCATTCGCGGGATCGCCGACGCCGTCCGCGCGCTCGTAACCCGCG
>JAQBWE010000202.1 GCA_027625315.1 Planctomycetota bacterium | reverse complement strand
GCGCGGCTCGCTGCGGGTCGAGGCGGGCGAGTGCCTGCGCATCGAGACGCCCGGTGGGGGTGGTTGGGGCCGCCGCCGGGGTTCGTGAAACCCGCGCCTCCGGGTAGGCTCGCCGCCTCGCGCGCCGAAGCGCGAGGAGGCACTTGATGGGCATTCCTGTGCACGCCCGCTGGTGGGTGTTCATCCTGCTGGCCGTCGGCATCCTGCTGGTGCTGTCGCTCTTGGCCCTGGACCGCCCCGACGTCGTCTGGGTGGGGGAGAGCCCCGAGTGCCCGCACTGCCGCCTCGAGGTGCGCTGGTACAGCCACCGCTGCGCTGACTGCCGCGGTGAGTTCGATTGGACCAGCCCCGCGGAGGAGATCAGTCCCATCTCGGGCGCCACCTTGTCACCGCAGGAAGCGGAGTGGGTGCGTGACCGCGTGAAGGCGCTCACTGCCGAGGTGGCGGCGGCGCGCGTGGCCACGGCCCTGGGCCTCGAGCTCGCCTTCGCGGTTGAGTACCTGAGCAGCGTCGCCAAGGGCGACTGCGGCTGGTGCGGAGGCACGCGGCTCGATCCGAGCGACGGCTCCGGCGAGGGACTGCGCTGCCCCGCGTGCTTCGGCAGCGGCAACGGGATCGCGTGCGGCGGTGACCGGACGATGCGCATAGGCGATCAGCGCGCCGCGCGTGCCTACGCCGCCTACGACCGCGAGCTGAGTGACCTCATGCGTTCCCAGGTGCCCGACGACATCAAGCGCCAGGGGGCGCGCCGCTTGGCGCGGGAGTTCCTCGCGTCCCATGAGGGCACGCAGGAAGCCCAGGGCATTGTGTTCTGGCCCGCGCTGCTGCCGGGTGAGCTGAACGGCCACAAGCACCCGGGCGGCATGCCGACCGTGGTCGCCAGCCGCGAGCGCCTGAACCTCGTCCTGGGCGCCCTCGCGGACTGAGCGCATGTTCGGGACCGGCTGGCGGAGGGCAAGTTCCTCCTACCCGGATGCGCAAGCCGGGGGCACCCTGGAGGTGGTCCGCGATCGGAGGGGCCCCGTTCCGTGCCGTTTCGTCTCGTCCTGATCCTGCTTGCCGCAGTCCTTGCGTGGGGCGCCGCCATGGCGCACGCCCAGGGGGAGGTGCCCGCCCGCGCTCGAGCCGCGTACCGGGCGCTCCTGCGCGGCGACCTAAGCCGTGCCGACGCCGAGAGTGCCGAGGCCGTGCGCGAGTCGGAGCAGTCGGCGGGGGCCTGGTCGGTGCGCGCGTACGTGCTCTCGCACCGGGGCGATAAGACGGGCGCCGCCGCGGCGTATCGCCGGGCGATCGAGCTCGACCCGCGCGACGCGGCCGTCCGCAACAATCTCGGCGCGGTGCTGCTGGAGTTGGGCGAGGTCGAGGGTGCCCTCGTGGCGGTCGGGGAAGCGCTCCGACTGCGCCCTGACTACGCGGATGCGCGCAACAACCAGGGGGCGGCCTACGAGCGCCAGGGACGAGTCGACGAAGCACGCCGCGCCTACACCACCGCGACCACCCTGGATCCCGAGCACGCCCAGGCGCACAACAACCTCGGCGCCGTCCAACTGCGCACGGGCGATGTGCAGGCCGCCGCGGCTTCGTTCGCCCGTGCGGCCGCGTTGGACCCGGAGTTCGCCGCGCCCGCGTTGAACCTGGCGCTTGTGGGCGACTCGGCAGATCGCGACGATGCCTACTACGCACGACTCGAGGAAGCGGCGTCGCGCCCCGGGGCCTCCGCGCAGCTGCGTGCGCGCGTGCTGGCTATGCGTGCCGGCCGGGAGGCCGATGCTCAGCGTTGGGGCCGCGCGCGTGAGCTCTACCTCGACGCCCTGCGGCTTGCACCCCGCGACACCACGCTGCTCAACAACGTCGCCGTGGTCGAGGACCAACTCGGCTTGGATCGCGAGGCCTTGCTGCATCTCACCGAGGCGCTGGATATCGACCCCGACTTGCTGGTTGCGCAGAACAACATCGGCATCGTGCACGTGCACCGTGGCGACCTTGAGCTGGCGCAGGCCGTGTTTGAGTCACTCGTCGCGCAGGATCCCGACTTCCACCGAGCGCACTACAACCTGGGCGTGATCCATGCGTCGGAAGGCCGCGTGACGGAAGCTCGCCGTAGTTTCGAGCAGGCGGCACGCTTGGCACCTCGTGACGCGTCTATCCGCTACAACCTGGCTCTCCTTGGGCGCCGCGCTGATGGGGATGTGCGCGCGGAATTGCAGGCGTATCGTGAAGTCCTGCGCATGGATCCGGATCTGACCGAAGCGCATCTGGCGCTCGGCATGCTGCTGGCAGATCCTTCGACGCCGCCGCGCTTGCGCGCCCCCACCGAAGCAGAGCGGCACCTACGTCGCTTCCTCGAGCTCGCGCCTGAGACCGACGACGAGGGTCGAACGCAGGCCGACGAGTGGCTCGCCTGGCTGGCTGCGAACCGGTAGCGGAGCTCTAGCGCAGCGCGCGGACGAGGAGCAGTACGACGAAGCCGTTGAATGCGGCCGGCGCCATCCGCACGGGCGGGAGGTCGGGGCGCATGGCATCGAGTCGCACCGCGCCACCCTGGGCGTGCCACGTGCGCACAATGTCGCGACCCTCGTGGTGCATCATCACCGTGTCGCCCGCCTGCGCTTCGCGCTCCGGATCGACAAGCAGGAGATCGCCCGCCTCCACGCGTGGATGCGCGGCGTCGTCGGCGATGCGCACGAAGTAGGCGGAGAGGCTGCCCAGCCGCGGATCGAGCGACAGCGCGTCAACCGGCGCGCCGGTTCGACCGACGTCCTCGTAGACATCGACCATGCGCCGCGCGTTCGTCTCGGGCCCACCGGCGAGCACACCTGGCAACACGCGCGCGAGCACCTCGCGGTCCTGGTCGCCAGCCTCAGCGAGCACGTCCTCGGTCTGACGCTCCGCCTCCTCCAGCGACGGCACACTGCGCGCGCGTCCGACCAGGCGTCCGAGCAGCATGCGCTGTTCGTCGGGGAGGTCGATCATCGCGGCCAAGGGGTCGATCGCGCGGGGTCCGCGGGCCATGTGGAACAGGGTCGTCACCAGGAGCCGGTCGCGGGTGCGGCGGATCTTACCGCGTTCCTTGTCGGCGCGCTCGATGCGCCGCCGGATGGGGGCGGGGGAGCGCTCCAGCGCCGCGAGGTCCTGCAGGCGCCGCTCGGAGATGCCCAGCGCCTTGCAAATCCGCGTGATGACCTTCGGCCGCGGCGCCCGGCGCGCCCCCGACTCCAGCTGGCTGATGTAGGAGCCGGTCATCTCGATCCGGGCTGCCAGGTCCTTCTGCGAGAGGCCCGTTCGTTCACGGGCAGACTTCAGGACGGAGGCGAACGTGGCGTCGGACACGGGCCCGATCGTACGGTGCGGGGTGACCCGGATCACAGATCCGTGAATCCGATTTTGGTTGTTGACAAACTTGTTAGTTATCCTAAGGTGTGGTTGTCGGAGGGTGGACGCCCCGGAAGGTCCGGGGCCCTTCGAACGCGAGGAGATTCGGAAACCCGCGAGCTGGTTGACCTTGGTCAGCCGATCGCACGATGGGGCGGGTGCCAGGCCGAACGGGAACGGGTCGGACGGGCCAGACTCCCAACCCACCGGATGCTTCTCTGACGGGCGGCGGATCCTCCGGGATCCGCCGCCCCGTTTTCGTTTTGCGCCACGCTGGCCGCCCGGCGGATTGTGGCGCAATGGAGACGGCGCGCGCGCCCCCGACGTAGGTTCGCGTTGGCGTCCGAGCCCAAGAAATAGGGCCTGAGCGCAAGAAACGCCGGTGCACCGCCGACCTCTCCTCTACCGGGGTCCGTGGGCACGCGATGTGGAGTCTGTTCGCCGATCCTTGGTTGGGAGAGTGAGCGCATGGTGACCGCGACGCAGGCAGCTGGACCCGACGCTCGGCATGCGGTGTTTCTACCGCGAGGCGGGGTGCTTCTCGCGCTGGTCCTCGTGCTGTTCGCGGGCCTGCTCGGGGCACCCGCGGCGGTCGCGGATGGGACGGAACTGGCTGATGGGACGGAACTGGCTGATGGGACGGAACTGGCTGATGGGACGGAGTCCCCGGTCCGCCCGGGCGTCGGTGACTACGCCTGCGACGATCCGGCGAAGGTCTACTACGGCAACCACCGGCTGTTCCAGCGGCCCGCGGTCGTGGATTGCGACCGGGTCTACGCGAGCATCCCCGAGTACCAGGAGATCCTGCGGCGCCGCCTGACGGATTCCGACCCGCACTATCACATCCTGCTGCAGAAGGCGACGAAGCGGTTCTCCGCGGCCGTCAAGAAGATGGCCCGCGACAGCAATCACGACCTCGTGGCCCAGAGCGGTGCCGTGCGCAAGGCCAAGGACAGCGCCGGCGACGTGCCCGACCGGACCGACGAGGTCGTGCGAGCCCTGGACTGACGGCGGCTGCGTGCAGGCGGGCCGGCCCATGCAGCAGGCGGGGCCGGTTCCTCACCGCTTCCCCACTCGTAGGCTCCCTCTGCGCTGTCTCTCCGCCTTGGGACTCGCCGCGCTCGCTGTAGCCCTGGCGGCCCTCAGCCACGGCGCGGAGCCGCGCGCAGCCGCAGCCGGTGAGGTCTCGACGCACGCGCCCTTGGATCCCGAAGGTGGTGTGTTCGTCGACGCCGCGGGCCGCGCGCGCTGGCTGTTCACGCCTGAGTTCCGACCCGCCCCCTGGCTCGCCTCCCAGCTCGTCCAGCACGGCATCGAAGGCCTTGAGATCCATCCGGTCACGCCGGTGGTCGAGGTGGCGCTGCCGCGCACCGCACCGGGGGCACCAGAGCCCGCCGCGAAGCCTCCCGTCGCTGGGCGCCTCCTGCTCGTGGGCCCACCTGCTGCAGTTGCGAGCGCGCGCGCCCTGCTCCAGCAGCTCGATCTCGCCACGCGTTCGGTGTTCGTGTCGGTGCTCATCGGCGAGGTTGATCGCAGCGATCGCATGAACACCGGCGGCTCGATGTTCTTCGACAAGGGTGCCGGTCCGAATCCGGAAGGCACGCTGTTCCGCGGCGCGTCCATGGGTTTCGAGCCGGACGACTACTTGCGCAGCAGCCTGACCGGGGCGATGCCGTTTGAGGGCACGTCGCTTGTGTTCGGCGACATGGACGCCAGCGGCGGTGCGTGGGAGTACACGCTGCGCATGCTTCAGCGTCGCGGCGAAGCCGAGTTCCTCGCGTGGCCCAGCTTGTTGTGCACCGAGGGCGAGGCTGGCGAGATGCGCTCGCTGGATCTGCTGCCGCAGTTCACCATCGAGACGATCGATCGCAACAACGCCACCGTGTCCGTGCGGGTCGAGGAGACCGGACTCAAGATGCGAGTGACCCCCGTGCGGGTGGGGGCGGAGACGGCGGTGCTGGATCTCGATATGTGGATGCGCCTGCCGCACATCGCCTCGGACGGCCTTGCTTCGGCCGGGATGCTGCGACTCCGAACGCGCGAGGTGACCACGCGGATCACCGTGCGTGACCGTGAGCCCGTGTTCATTGGCGGCATCGTTCTCAAGCACGGCGAGCGCAGTCGGCGGGGCCTCCCGCGGCCGCGCGAGCTGGACATGCTCGACCCGTTGCACTCCGCGATGTTGCGCGGGAGTGGCGAAACAGAGATCGTGCTGCTCGTGCGCGCGCGCATCGTGCCCGTGCGCGATCGGCCGCCCGAGCTCGATCCCGAGCTGTATCGGCGCTGGACCGAGGTCGGGCCGCGTGCGGGCACGGGCTCGCTGCCGGCCCCGTGGAACCAGGCGACCCGTCCGGGCGGTCGCTAGGCCGCCATGGGCGAGAACGAAGAGTAACCGCTCACCTCATTCCGCAGTGGAGAAGCCGACTCAGCTGGCTCAACCCCGTCCGGAAGCAGGATGAGGGCTCGTACGAAGGCGATCGGGTTCGTGGGGCGA
>JAQBWE010000201.1 GCA_027625315.1 Planctomycetota bacterium | reverse complement strand
CTCGATGTCGAACACGTCGATGCCGGCGAACTTCTTGAACAGGACCGCCTTGCCCTCCATGACCGGCTTGCCGGCGAGCGCGCCGATGTGGCCGAGGCCAAGCACCGCCGTGCCGTTCGTGATCACGGCCACAAGGTTGCCCTTGTTCGTGTAGCGGTAGGCGTTCTCGGGATCCGCCTCGATCTTGAGGCAGGGGATGGCGACGCCAGGCGTGTAGGCCAGCGAGAGGTCCTGCTGGGTCATCACCGGCTTGCTGGGGATGACCTCGAGCTTCCCGGGCTTGGGGAACTCGTGATAGGCGAGGGTTTCGCGTTCGAGGGCGGACTGGGGCTTGGTCATGGGGGCTCCGCGGGGGCTCCTGGGCCGAGGAAACGGCACCCCGGACAACCTACCCGTCGCGCTCACGCCAGCCGAACGCCGTCCGGCCCGTCGACGGTCTCGCACCCGACGGGCGGGCGCCCGCTGGCCCTCGGGGCCGTCGCTCCCTATCTTCCGGACCCCAGGGAGTACCGACCATGCCCACCGACCTGTCCAACCGCTTCTTGCGCGTGGTGGAGGCTGCCGCGATCGCGGCGGCCCGCACGATGGGCAACGGGGAGCGCAAACGCAGCGATCACGTGGCAGTCGAGGCGATGCGGCGGGTGCTGGCTGACATCCCGATGCGCGGCCGCATCGTGATCGGCGAGGGCGAGCGCGACGAGGCCCCGATGCTGCACATCGGGGAGGAGCTCGGCACGGGCGGCGCCGACGCGCCCCGCATCGACATCGCGGTCGATCCGCTTGAGGGCACCAACCTCTGCGCCAGCGGGGCCCACGGGGCCATCGCGGTGCTGGCCGCCTCCGAGGAGGGAGGCCTCCTGCACGCCCCGGACAGCTACATGCAGAAGCTCGTCGTCGGCCCGCGCGCACGCGGCCGGATCGATCTGGATGCCCCCGTGCGCGAGAACCTGCAAAACATCGCCGACAGCATGTCGCGGGAGATCGAGGACCTCCTGATCGTGGTCCTTGATCGTCCGCGGCACCACAAGCTGATGGCCGACATCCGTGCGGCGGGTGCGCGCATCCGCCTGATCACCGACGGCGATCTGGCCCCGGGCATCAGCGCGTGCATCACGGGCACCGGCGTTCACGCCGTGATGGGCATCGGCGCCGCGCCGGAGGGCGTGATCACGGCCGCGGCCGTCCGCTGTTTGGGCGGTGAGATGCAGGGGCGCCTCGTCGAGGCCAGCCCCACGGACCGCGCGCGCGCCGCGAAGATGGGCATCGCCGACTTCGATCAACGCTGGACCGAGACCATGCTCGCCCCCGGCGAGCGCCTGATCGTGGCCGCCACCGGCGTCACGGACGCACCGCTGGTGCGGGGTGTGACGTTCTTCGGCAATGGCTGCCGGACGCATAGCGTCGTGATGGGGCTTGAGGTGCCGCGCCGCATCCGATTCGTGGACACGATCCACGTGGATGACACCGACGACCTGGAAGTGCGGATGTAGGGCGCGCTCGGGGCGCGGGCTACTCGCGCGCGCCGAGGGTCAGTGTGTACTCGATCTCTTTGCCCGCGCGCTTCACGGTGACCGCGATGGCGTCGCCCGACCACTTGTCGCGCAGGGCCGCCTTGACCTCCGACGGCGTGACGACGGCCGTACCGTCGATCTTGACGATTTCATCCCCCGGCTTGAGCCCCGCGTTGGCGGCGGCTTGACCGGCGAGCACGGTGTCGAGCACGGTCGTGAGATCCCCGCCGATCGCCTTCCAGGTGAGTCCGAAGAACGGCGGGCGGAAGTCGCGCCCGGTCTTCATCGACTCGAGCGCGGGCTCGATGAGGTTCCACGGCACGATGAAGCCGATGCCGGAGTTACGGCCGTGCTGCGTCGAAGACCAGATCGTCAGGACGCCCATGACGCGCCCGCGCAAGTCGACGGCCGCGCCACCAGCATTTGCATCGGTGACGCCGGCGTCGGTTTGCCACTGGGCCGCCCAAGGGTTCTCGCCGCCGGGATCGTGCTGCTTGGAGAGGATGCCCACCGTGAGGAGCGGGTCGTCCAGCCGCTTCGCGCCGAAGGGGTGGCCGATCGCCAGCACGAAGCGCCCGGCCTGCAGCGTGTCTTCCGGCGCCGGAATCGCTGGTTCGAGACTCGTCACGGTGTCCGCCGCGGTCGAGGCCTCGGTCGTCGTGGCTGAGACCTCGGCCTTGAGCAGGGCGATACCCAGGCCCTCGTGCCGTGACAGCACGCGCGCGCTGACGGCCCGGCCATCGGGCAGGTGCGCGACGACGCTCTTGATGCCCGCCATGCCAGCCTGGACGCGCGCGTTCTCGGGCAGGCGCGGACCAAGCCCGGGCATCACGAGCGCGGTCAGGTTGGCGAGGTTGTAGAGGCTGGTGAGGATGTGCCCCTCGCGGTCAATCAGCACGCCGCTGACGGGCCCCAGATAGCGCGGGATCTGCACCATGCCCTGCTGCGTGGGTTCAACGAGGCTCAGCTGCGGATCGCGCGTCACGGCGAGACTCACCAGCGAGCGGTAGGCGCGCCGTGCCGTGCGATGAAACACCATGGCCAGGGCGCCGGACTCGCCGAGCTTCGGATCCGGGGCTTGGTCTGCAGGGAAGAGCTCCTCGCACTCAGGCAGGCGCGCGTAGTGGGCGCGCAGGCGGTTCACGGGCACGACCTTGCCCATGTAGGCGTACGCCAGCTCCGGATCATCGGCCTGCCGGTTGCCCCCCACAAGGCCGACCGCGGAGGAGATCGTCCCGACGAGGTGGCCGTGGATGTCGACGAGCGGGCCGCCGTTGACGCCTTGGTTCACGGCGGCGCTCGTGATGATGTGCGCCCACGCGCTCTTGCTCTTGTCGTCGCTGGGCGTCAGCGACGCCACGACGCCCGCGGTCAGGGTCGGCGGGGCTTCCGCTGCGAGACCGAAGGAGTTGCCCATGGCGAACGTGAAGTCGCCCACCTTGAGGTCGTCGCTGTTGCCGGCCTCGAGGTACTTGAGACTGCTCGGCGGGTTCTCCATGCGCAGGAGGGCTGTGTCGAGTTCGCGGTCGCGGTGGATGACCTTCGCGCGGTAGCTCTGGAAGCCCTTGCCCTTGAGGTTGGGCAGGCGGATCTCGACGTCGTCGCTCCACACCGGCTGCGGCGCAGGCTCACCACGCGCCTGGACCTTGTCGGCGTGGATGCCCACGTCGCCGTCCGACAACACGAGGCCCTTGCGCGACATGATGACACCGGAGTAGGTGCCGAAGATCAGACGCGGGTCCACACCTTGGGGCAGGCATACGCAGGTCGCCGGCGTGACGTTGTCGATGGCCTTCTCGAACTCGCTCTCGACCTTCGTGAGGCTGCCCTTCGCGCCCGCCGGCGACACGCCGATGGCGAGCAAGGCGAGCCAGATGCAGGCAATCAACGCGATCCGCACGCCGATGCCGGAACCAGCCCGCATCAGCGTCCCAGGTCCGCGAGCGTGACCTTGAAGCGTTTGGTACGTCGCTCACGCTTGAACTTGATGGTGATCTCCTGACCGGCGGGCAATAGCGAGAGGTGCTCGCGTAGGTCGCTCGCGGTGTAGATGGCCTTGAGGCTGCCCTTCACGGTCAGGGACGTGATGACATCCCCTGCCTTCGGCGCGTCGGCTCCAGCCCGCGGATCGGCCAGCGGGCTGCGGCGATCCACAGTGGTGATCTTGGCGCCGATGCTCTTGCCCTTGTCGTCGGTTTCGGTCTCAGCTTCGACGCCGAGGTAGCCGGCCTCCGCGTCGTCATCCCCGACGAGGCGCTTCAGGTAAGCCTCGACCTGGTGAACGGGCAGCGAGAACGCCGCGCCGGTGCTCGTCGGGCGCACGCCGCGCAGCTGTTGGCTCATCGCGATCTTGCCGTTGATGCCGATGAAGTTGCCCTTGAGGTCCCAGAGGGGGCCGCCGGAGTTGCCGGGGTTCACCTCGGCGTCGTGTTGGATCGCGCCGACGTACTGGTACTCGCCGCCCAGGAAGCGGTCGAGTCCGGAGATGACGCCGAGCGTGGTCACGCTGCGGCCGTCCTCGCCGAGGAAGAACGGACTGCCGGTGGCGATCACCCATGTGCCCGGCTTCAGACCGCGCTCGCTGTTGCGCGCGCTGACGGGCACACCGCGAAACTCGACGCGCTTGGGCGTGTCCTTGAACTTCAGCAGCGCGATGTCGTACTCGGGGATTGAGTCGTGCAGTTCGACGTCGCGCACGACGCCGTCGTGGGTGACGACCTGTAGCTCGTGGTGCCCGGCGGTGACGTGGACGTTGGTGAGGATCCACAGCTTGCTGCGGTAGCGAATGATGACGCCCGAGCCGCCACTCGCCTTCATGAGCACCGGTTCGGCGCCGGGCGCGGGGCGGGCCCGGCGGAGGTTGAGCACCGCCACGGAGTTGACCCGCACCTTGGTGACGGAGCCGACGAGGTCGTCCTCGATGTCCTGCGCCCGCTCACGCGCGTCCTCGTAGACCGCGTCAACCACCGGGGCTGCGGGGGCCGGATCCTCAGCCAGGGACGGGGCCGGGGTGAGGAGACAGAGCAGGGCGGCGAGCACCCCCCAGGGGAGGCGGTTGGTTCGGCAAATCGAGGCCATGCGCATGTCCGGATTATCCCCGCGGAGCGGGAGAGGTCAAACGCCCCCTGCCGGCGTGCGTATGCGTTCAGGTGTCCTGTCGAGCACGTACGGCTTCGTGGATGCGGAGCGTGGGATCGGCCCCTGATCCGGCTTTCGGGTGCAGGACTGCGGCGCGCGTCGCCCCACCCCCGTCGCAGAAGGGCCTGAACGGTTGCCGGCGTGCTCACACGTTCAGCAAATACGCGGCGTACGCGGCCAGCTCGCGCACCACGAACCAGGGCTTCGCGTGGAGCCGCTTGGGCTCTGCGGCCGGCACGGTGCACGCGCGCAGGCCTGCCTGCTGGCTCGCGAGTGAGAGGCGAGCGAGGTGGTAGTCGTGGCTGACCATGAGGACGCGCTTCCAGCCCCGGGCTTGGGCGAGGGCGCGGGTGTTGGCGACGGTCGCGCGGGTGTCGACGCCCTCTTCGTCGAAGACGAGGGCATCGGCCGGCACACCCGCATCGCGGGCGATGAGGGCCATGGCGGCGGGCTCGCTCAAGGGGGCGCGCGGATCGCGCCCGCCGGAGAGGACGAGGTAGCGCACGAACCCGCGGTGGTAGAGGTCGCAGGCTGTGAGCGTGCGATCGCGCAGGGACTGACTGGGACGACCGTCGGCGCGGACGGCGGCGCCGAGAACGACGGCGGCGTCGGCCGGGCGGCTGTAGTCGGTGGCCCCGAAGGCCAGTACGTGCAGAAGCAGGCCGAGCGCGCCGCACGCGGCGAGGGCGCTCAGCGCACGCAGGGGCCGTCGCGGGGCGGCGGCGCGCGGGCCAAGTGTGGCGAAGCCGAGCAGGGCGAGGGCGAGCAGGAGGCTGAACGCGACGGGCCAGCCGGCGGCGAGGTGATCACTCGCGCGCAGTGCGCTGTAGGTCCACGCATCGGCGAGGCAGAGCAGGCCGACGGTGCCGGCGACGAGGCGAGCGGGCAGCCCGAACGTGCTGGGCCGCAGGCCGAGGGCGAGCTGCGTGAGCGCGAGGGCGGCGGCAAGGGCGACGAGGGCGGCGTAGGGAAGAGTGTTGGACCCGAGCCAGAGGCCGGTGCCATGGAGGCTTGGCGTGCGGGCGGAGAGCAGGAGTGTCAGGGCCGCGAAGGTCGCGACGGCGCGGGTGGCATGCAGGCAGGTGGATTGAAGGAACGAAACCAAGCGACTGTTCATGCCCTACGGGGTCGGCCCGCCCCGCTGGCGCTTGAGTACGAGTTGTGTCCAACCGCGCACGCGGCTGCGCCGCAGCCGCACCAATCGAGGACTGCGTCCGACTGCCTGTTGGTTGCAATCGACCCCCGCGCGAGCGTGGGCGCTGCGCCCA
>JAQBWE010000004.1 GCA_027625315.1 Planctomycetota bacterium | reverse complement strand
CGTGCTGATCCTCTCGTTCTTGATCGTGGGGCCAGTCGCCTACCTCGAGATCGTGACCCAGGAAGCGATGCAATCTGACGTGCTGGACGAGGCCGACTACGGCTTTGACGAGTCGGGTGACTGGGACGCGGAGAACTTTGACGACAAACCCACAGTCTTCGAGGAA
Source organism: Planctomycetota bacterium (assembly GCA_027625315.1). GTDB lineage: Bacteria > Planctomycetota > PLA2 > PLA2 > JAEUHO01 > JAHEIK01. The sequence goes on along the minus strand of JAQBWE010000004.1, from coordinate 34,540 downwards.
ATCGTAGGCAGTTCGCAAGCCTCGTTCTTCGGCGCGCAGCTCCTCGGCGTGCTAGCGCAGTTGGCCTTGTCCGGGGCGTTGGCGTTTCTCGTCGTCCGCCACGAACAGCGCCGGCCCGCGGGCATAGTCGAGTCTCTGGTCCGTGGACTCGCGCGCCTCCCTCAGGTAATCGCGGCGACGCTAACGCTCGTTGCTGTGTTTCTGCTGGCGCTAGCACCGACGATCGTAGCGTTCGCGCTCGATGCCCCAGGCGTCGGCATGTTGCTCCTGCTTGTTGTTTGCGTCCCCTTGATGATGTTCTACTACAGCGCGTTCGTGACCGTGCCCGTGTGTGCGGTCGAGCGGCGCGGTCCGATTGCCAGCATCAAGCGCAGCCGTGAGCTCTGCCTCGGTAGCCGCTGGATGCTCTTCGCCCTCCTCTTCGTGTTCGGGATGATCAGTGTCGCGGTCGCCGCGGTGGTGGTTATCCCCTTCGCAGCGTCGGGGAACGTCACCACGCTGTTGTGGGCTTCGCAGCTCACAGAAGTAGTTGTCACCGTGCCTCTCAGCGCCATCTTGGCGGCTGTGGCGTACGTGGAGCTGCGCGGCGTCCGTGAAGGCGTCGATCCTGACGGCATCGTCCACGTCTTCGATTGAGAGGGGCCGGCCTGTTTTCTCACCGCGACGACGCATCGACTTGGTCTTGGCGCCTTTAGCGGCGAGGCCGATCGAGTCAGGGGCGAGCTACAACTCCTTGGCGTGCTTGTCCTGTTTGCGGCGGCCAAAGAGCAGTCGACGCTCGCGATGTTCGCGCAACGCGTTGTAGTACGCGCGCAGGAAGTCCTGGGCTTCGGTGTCGCGGATGCGGCGGCCCCAACGGATCTTCTTGGCGATGCGGTCCGCGACGTCCATGTACGTCCCGGCGTGGGAGGCACCGCGACCGGAGCGGAGCAACTCCTCTAGCACCTGCAGCTCGTACTCGCCGTACGCCTCCAAGTGCTCGCGCTCGAACGCATAGCGAGCCCGCAGATCGCGGCGCCGGGCCTCCTCGCTCATGTCGCCGAGGAGGGCGGTCTTCGGGTTTCGAACGACCACGGTGCCCGCGGCGAGATCCCCGAGTCGCATGCGCTGCCGGTTGAAGAGGGGGAGGAAAGTCAGCAGGAACACCCACAGCAGTGCACCGAGCACGAGATACCAAGGCAGCTCGCTCAAGGAGCCGCTGGACCACATGGTCACGAACTCGACGGGGATAAAGATCTCTACGATCCGGAGGAAGTTGCGCGTGAGGATCGCCTCGCCCGTTACGGGTCCACCGAGTCGATTGATGACTCGCGTGCGCATCATGCGCTTGCCGGGCGTTGCTCCTTGCCAGCGCAGTTCGAAGATCGTGAAGTAGAAGTGCACGGCGAGGAATGTGAGCAGGACGAGGACGACTTGAGCCAAGATCGACGAGAAGGCGAGCCCCGTGAGACCCGCGCCGATCCAGAGGCACAGGAGGCCTCCGATCAAGATCAGGTAATCGAGGATGACGCCCCCGGCGCGTGCGCCGGCGGGCGCGATCTCAAAGCGCAGGGGTACGCCCTCCGGCGTAACGACGTCCAGCAAGGCACCTTTGGGCTGCGTGACGCTCATGCCGCCCCCCTGTCGCGGCCACCAAAGCCGAAGTAGCCGATCCAGAGCGCGCTTGTCACCACGATGACGCCGTAGCGGACGCCGATGTCGGTCACGCGTTGCCGGAAGATGCCTTCGATCAGCCCCGCCAACAGCAGCATCAGGATGGCACCCAGCACGACCGTTCCTGCCTCTCGACCCCGCAGCGCAAGACTCTCGAGTCGTCTTCGGGGTCCTGGAAACAGCAGGCCTTGTGCGAGGGCGAAGCCCGCGCCTCCACACAGGACGACCGCGAGCAGCTCCGTGATGCCGTGGGGGAGCACCCAACCCCACCAGTCTGCGCCCAAGCCGCGGCTCGTATACAGCCACGAGAAGGCGCCGAGCATGACGCCGTTCATGGCCATCAACAGGAAGACAGGTAAGCCGGCCAGAATGCCCACGGCGAACGAGAGGATGCCGACGCGCGCGTTGTGCTGGAACAGGAAGGCTGAGAACCTGCTGAGGTCCCCGTCCGAGAGTTCGTCGCCGTCGTACAGACTGGCACGCAACGTTTCCGTGTCGGCGGTGGGGCCACGTTCGCCCGCGAGCCCGGCGTCCACGAACGCGTGGAACCGCTCCGGGTCCTGCGCCACGAGAGCCCAGCCCGCCGCGACGCCCCCGATGAAAATCAATGCGGCCAGGGCGACGTGCCATCGCAGCGCTCGTACCGCGCCGGGAAAGTCGCGCAGGAGGAACGACGTCAGCATCTCGCGCACGCGTCGCCGCGGCCCGTACACGACGAAGTACGCCCGCTGGCAGAGGCTTTCGAGGTAGTCGAGCAGGTTGCGATCGAGGGAGATGGCGCGTGCGACGGACAGCGAGGACACGGTCGCGCGGTACAGGGTGGCCAACTCCGCCACCTGGTGCCCGCGCAGCCGGCGGAACCCCCCGCGCTCCGCGCTGGCAATCAGAGCCTCCAGGCGCTGCCACGTGGGCTCGCGTTCAGCGCGAAAGCGGGTGCTGCGTAGGGTCTCGTTCATCCAAGCACCTCTCTGCGCTTCAGGTCGAGGTACTGGCTGAGGAGGTCGGTGGACACGCGTGCCGGCGGGGCGTCGATACACAGGACGCCAAGCCGCTGAAGCCGCCGTAGCACGCGCTCGCGCTCGCTCCCGAACTCGGCAGCGACGACGGCCTCGTGCAGGGCCGCGGGTTGATCGGGTGCCTGGCTGGCCAGGCGACGCCACGCGGGATCGCTGAGCGCGACGAAGATCACGAGATGTCGCCGCGCCAAGTGGGTGACGTTCTCGATCATCAGCTCGGCCGTGATCGTGTCTACGAAGTCGGTCAGGAGCACGATCAGCGTGCGCCGCCGCAGGCGCGCGCCCAACTCGGCGAGCGCCAGCGTGTGATTCGTCTCGTCCTCGGTGTAGTCCACGCTGCTCGCGCGATGCGAGATACGAGGAAACGTGGCCGCGCCCGCGGCCGGCTCCATCCACTGCCGCGGCTTGGCGTCGAACGCGTAGAACCCGACCCGGTCGCCGGTCCGCAGCGCGGCGTACGCGAGGACCAGGCCAGCCGTGACCGCGTGATCCACCTTCGGGACGCCCTCGACCGGATCGCTCATCAGTCGGCCCGCGTCCACGGCGATGACGACCGCGTGGTTGCGCTCCGCGCGAAACTCCTGGCAGATGAGCTTGCGATGTCGCGCGGTCTGGCGCCAGCTCATGCCGCGCGGGTCGAGCCCCCGCACGTACTCACGCATGGACTCGAACTCGCTGCCATCGCCGACGTACCGTTCGACTTTCAGCCCGACCGCAGACTCACGCGGCGTGAAGTAGCGCAGCGCAAGGCTGCGGACGGGGGAGAGGTTGGGTACGACCGGTACGCCGCGGTCGAACGTCACGATGCGGTGGCGCGCCATGAGGCGCAGCGGCCCCCGCCAGCGCAGCCAAACGCGCTCTACGACGCCGGTGCCGCGGCGCAGCGCGATGAGAGGAATGTGCGCCTCGGAGCGCGCCCCCGTGAGGGTCACGCGTGCAGCCTGCACGCGCTCGAAGCGTTCGCTAAGCGTCGGCCAAACCTCGAGGGCAAGCGGCTCGTGCTCGTCTGCCAGCCCCGCCCGGCCCAGCACAAGTCGTGCATGCGCTCGATCGCCAATCTGGATTTGGTCGGGTGTGAGGAGGTCCACGTCGAGAGCCGCTGGCGGCATCGCCAGCACAAGGTCCGCGCCCAGCAGCAGCAGGAACCCGCCCAGGGCGGCCATCCAAACGGGCCACAGCTCCGCGCCCGCGAGGGCGGGGAGCAAGGCCAGCGGCAGACCCGCACAGGCGAGCAGCAGGGCGAGGGGCGTCGGGCGCATGGGCTATCTCGGCGCCGGGACTTCTTCGAGCAGTGAGCGAATGACCGAGGCGCACGAGTGCCCCTCGATCTCGGCGCCGGGTGAGAGCACCACGCGGTGCGCGAGGCAGGGCATCGCCAGGCGCTTGACGTCATCGGGCGTCACGAAGTCGCGTCCGCTGACGGCGGCCAGGGCGCGGCTTGCAGCGGCGAGCATTGCAGCCGCGCGCGGCGAGGCTCCGGCCAGCAGCGTGGTCTGCTCGCGGGAGGCGCGCACGACATCCACGACATAGTCCACGACCTCCTCGGCCACGAGGACCTCGCGCACCGTACGCCGAGCCTCCTCGAGTCGTTCGGGCTCCAGGATTTGGCCGACGTCAAACTCGCTGGGCTTGGGCATGCCCGAGCCGCGGCCGTGGCGGGCCACCAGGGAGCGCTCGGCGTCGCGATCCGGATACCCGACGTCAACCTTGAACAGGAAACGATCCATTTGGGCTTCCGGGAGCGGATAGGTGCCCTCCTGCTCGATCGGATTCTGCGTGGCGATCACCATGAAGTAGGCACCGAGGTCGTGCGACGTGCCGTCAATCGTCACGCTGCGCTCTTGCATGGCTTCGAGCAGCGCCGCCTGCGTCTTGGGAGGCGTTCGGTTGATCTCGTCTGCCAGCAGGAGTTGCGTGAAGATCGGTCCGCGCATGAGTTGGAACTGATTCGCGTGGAAGTCGAAGAGATTCGTTCCGACGACGTCGCCCGGCATGAGATCGGGCGTGAACTGGATGCGTCGGAACTCGAGCCCGAGACACGCGGCGAAGCAGCGCGCGAGCAGCGTCTTGGCAACGCCAGGCACACCGTGCAGGAGCACGTGACCCTGCGCCAGCAACGCGATCAGCAGCAGGTCGATCGGTGTGGACTGGCCGACGACCACCTTGCCAATCTGTTCGTGGAGGCGTGCGCGCAGATCACGAATCGAGTCCAGGTCCATGCAGGATCTCCTGTTTCCAAGCGAAGAGGGCGTGAGCAGCGCGCAGGAGTTGGGGCTCAGATGCGCGCGTGCCAATCGAAGCGGATGCGCGCTGCTTGAGCGCACTCCACGCGGGCGTGACCTTGCGCCGGGACGCGAGCTGATCGAGCCGCCGGTCTAGGTCGGCTCCCGCGAGGCCCGTGGGGAGGTGGTAGGCGCGGGCGACGTCCCGGGCGACATCGTCCACGTAGCGCTCCAGGGCCGTCTCGCTGTGCCGGCCGAACTGCAGGAGCCAGGCGGTGTGCCTGATCAGGAACTCGCTGCCAGGTTCGATCCCCGTCGTGGGGCGAGGCGCGTCGCCGAAGCGGCCCAGGCCGGCCCAGAGGACGAGGCCGACGAGGACGAGCACCTGCAGCAGAACCAGCACGAGGGGGAAGCGGAACAACTCGCGCAGCATGCTCTCGTCGGGTGGCGCGAAGCCGTGCAGCGTCTCGTCGAATACGACCACACCGCCGCCGCGCAACCGGTCGATCCACGCCACGACCGCGGCTGCGTTCGGCTCGCGGTGCAGGCCGTGGTTGGCGATCAGGTCCGGATCCGACAGGACGTAGATGTCCTTGCGATCGCGCAGATGCCCGAGCACCGTGCCGTACTCGTCGCTCACAACCGGAACGAGATCGGGCGAGTCGATGTACTGACGATAAATGGTCGGGAACGTCGGCGTGTGGTCGAACGCGTTCACGGTTGGCGCCACGGGAGTCTCGACTTCGACGCGCACGACCTCGCCGCCCACGCGGAGCGCTCGCAGCGGGGCCTCGACCTCGCTCTGCGTCAGGGGCGCGCAGCGCGCCACGCGCGGTTGGCGACGATCGTCGAGCTCGACGTCCCACTTGGGGAGCGCCACGAGCACCGGGCCGGACTCCACCGCGAGATCGTAGAGCCCGAGCCGGAGTCCATCCCCGTCGCACAGTTCGGGCGTGGGCTGCAGCACGAGCAGCACGCCTTTCCCGAGGAGTGGCAACTGATCGGGCCGACGGTGAATGGCGGTTGGCACATCCAGCGCGTCGAGGAGATCGAGCAGGGCCCCGTGGCCCACGGCGGACGTGCTGTACACGTTCGCCTCGCCGGACCGCGTGGGCACCAGCTCGGGGCCAAAGATGGTCAGCACGCCCAGTCCGATGAGCGACAGCGCGCACACCACGCCCAGGAGAGTCGCCGTGCGGCGCTTGAACGGGGCCTGGCTCACGCGACAGGAGCCTGGTACGCAGACTCGAACGCGCGGAAGCGCTCCAAGCAAGTGGTCCATTCCTCGCGGCCCGCGGACCGGCCGCCGAACAAGCTGGCCTCGACGGTGCTCACAAGCGCACCAAAGGGTGCGCGGGCTGTGGCGGGCATGTCGGCGCCGCCCTCGATCTCACGGCTCGTCCACGAAGCGGGCAGCGCGTCCGGCCGCGCCGCCATGAGCGCTTCAATCGTGCGCAGCAAGAGCATGTGGACGGCTTCGTCGTAGCGGCCGTCGTCCGCGAGCCGCTCGGCCTCCGAGCGCGGCGCCTCGAGTTCCGCCTTCGGCACCTGCTCCTTGGCGCTCACCACCGCGACGTCCTTCTCCGCCCGCGCCTGCCGATTGCGCACGAGCGACATCACGACAGTCAGCACAGCGATACCCAGCGCGACCCAGACCAGGATCTGCAGAAGGGCGCCGGCTCCGCTGCCGCCGCCACCGCCAGGTTCGGTGCGGGTGTCCGGAGCCTGCTCCCGCCGCCCGGGTGCGCCGCGTTCGCCGGGCAGGCCGCGTCGTCGCGCGCGCTGCCAGCGGTGGTCCTCGGGCCATGTCTCGTGTGACCAGTCGCGGGGGTCGACGACCGAATCCCTGTTCCGAACGGGTACCCGGAGGTCGCGCTGGTAGTCGTAGTCGCGGAACACCTCTTCGACGGCCGCCTGCGGATCGCCGTCGACGCCGCCGAACCAGAGGCCAAGAGAGAGGAGGAGAGCGAGTTGCACGCGGGGATTCTACGGGGGTGGGGGCCAAGCGGGCCCGGTCACCGGCCGCGCGCGCGCCGGAGAAGCGCGGCAAGCGCGCGGTGATGCTCCGCCCGGACGGGATCGCCCGCCCAGGAGTAGATTTCTGCCGCAAACTCATGCGCGCTTGGATCGTGCCCCGCGATGCGTACGGCGGCATCGACGGCGTCCATTGCCTCCTTGCGCTGGGCGAGAGCCTTGTGCGCCATGGCCCGCAGCCCCCAGTCCCCGGCATCGCGACGGAGCGCGATCAACGTGTCTAGGTGCGTGAGCGCTTCCTCGGGGAGGCCGGCCTGCACTAGGCCTGAGGTGAGGACTTGAAGGTTCGAGCACCGGGTGTGCGGGGGGAGAGGCTCGTCGGAAGCCGCCGCTGCGCGCGCCAGGGCGAGGGCGCGCGCCGGGTCTGCGCTCTGCACGAGGAATGCGAGCGCGCCGAGTGCGGCGGCGTCACGGATGCCCCCCGAGTACGCGCGCTCGAGGTGGCTCCGCGCCTGCGCGAGGCACGCGCGGTACTCCGCCGGAGTGATGCTCGCGCGCGCCACGTCCTCCGGTCGGCGGACCGCCAGGAGCAGGTACGCAAACGCTAGGTGGCGATCCTGCATGGCGGGCGCGAGCCCACGGATGGGCTGCGCGGGCACGAGCGCCATCGCGTCCGGACCTGCCGCGGGCGCTGGGGGCGAGCCGCGGTGAATCGCGATGCGGTGGTCGGTGAACGCGAAGTGCGGGATCTCAGTGTCCCCGCGCGGCATGTGGCAGGCAACACAGTCGTCGCCGTGGGGCGCAGACGTACGGTCCGCCTGCGGCATGCGACAGGCCGACGCCGCGTCGTGGCAGGTTAGGCAGCGATCGCGGAAGTAGGCCTGGCGCGTGTCCGGCTCGGGCGGCGCGTGTGGGTCATGGCACGTGAGGCAAGTCAGCGTGCCGGATTCGACGTAGCAGCGACTGCGCAGGATCTGATCGACGTGACCGACGACCGTCATCTGATCGGAGTCTCCGACGAGGCGGTAGGTGATCTGGTAGTCATCCAGAGGCCGCCCTGGCCGCCATGCCTCAGCGGGGGCGTCGTGGCGTTCGACGGTCAGGGTGTGATCCAGATGGCACTGGGCGCACACCTCCATCTGGCGCGCGCGGCCCAGGCGGGCCGGATGCACGATGGTCGGGTCGGGCCCTTCGATCTCGGGCACCTGCGCGCGCGCCGCGGCGTGGGCGCGGCCGGGCCCGTGGCAGCGCTCGCAACCGATGGCGTCTTCCAACACGCGGATGCGCTCGCCGCTGTCGCCCACGCGCTCGGTGCGCCCGACGTGGCACGTGAGGCAGCGCATGTCGAGGGGGCGTGTGAAGTCGGCGTGGTCGGCCACGTCGTACCCGGGGGACATGCCCCACGCGTTCGGAGCCCGGTACCAGGTCTGGGGGGCCTCGACGAGGAACCCGTCGATCTCGGCGGCGAAACTGGCGCTGCGGTTGCCGGAGCCGATGGCGTAGCGCATCGCATGTTCGCCTAGGACCGCGACGGTCGCGCCGTCGGCACGGCGTAGTGAGGACTCGACGATGAGCCGCTTGTCGCGCGCGAACACGCGGTAGGTGAGCCCCGAAGCGGCGTGAGTCGCCTCATGCGGCAGGGGGTATTCGTGCGGATCGACCGCTCGCAACGCGCGACTGTGGGATGTCTGGTGCCACGTGGCGTGCTCACCCGGGTGGCAGGCCTTGCAGGCCGCGACGCCAATGAAGTCGCTTGTGGCCTCGGCGGGCGGGGCCGGCGCACCGGAGCGCGACGGCTCCCCACAGCCCGGGGCACCAACCAGCAGCCCGGCGACGAGGCTCAAGAGGAGAGTGCGGGGGCGGCGTGCCAACACGCGGCGAGTGTAGCCCGTGGCGGCCGTGCGACGAAGGGTCCAAGGCTCGTGCCAGCGCAGGTTGGCCAAAGCCGAGCAAGGGGCCCGCGAGGACTCGACGCCGCGGGCCGACTGGGGCTGCGGCTCGGTTCGCCTACACTGCGCGCATGTGGCTCCTCAAGCTGCTGGTGGCGCGGCTAGCCCCCTTGCCCCTAGCCCCACTGCTCCTTGTGACGCCGATCCGCCGGGACGCGCGCCGCTTCGGCTAGCGCGAGACTCGCCGCGACAAAGGCCGCCGGGCCGCACGCATAGAAGCGAGCCTGCGCGGCATCGCCGACGTGTTCGCGCAGTAACGTCTTGTCCACGCGGCCCGTGCGCCCGCTCCAGCCATCGCCCGGCTCCGGCCGCGTCACCGTGGGGATGTAGCAGAAGTTCGGGCCGACCCACGACTCGAACTGCTCGCGAAAGACCAACTCCTCCGGCCGTCTGGCGCTGTGCAGGAGTGTGATCGGCTGTGGCGCCTGACGCGCCCGGGCATAGCCGACAAACGATCGAAAGGGTGTGATGCCCGAGCCGCCGCCTACGAGCACCAGATGCTCGTCCGGCTCCAGCCGCAGCACGAACTTGCCGGCGGGCGGTCGCATGCGCAGGGTCTTGCCCACCGGGAAGTCGTAGAAGCGCTGGCCGAAGGTGCCCATCGCTCGCACCGTCAGCTCGAGGTGCTCCGCGTGACCCGGTGGCGACGAAATGGAATAGGCGCGGCGGCGCGGGGTGGCTTCATCCGGGTCCTCGATGACGACGAACTGCCCCGGCGTGAAGTCGAAGGTCTCCGCCTCTCCGCGGGGCAGGGCCAAGGCGAAGGTGCGATCCATCGGCGTCTCTTGCGTGATCGCGAGAATCGTGGTGTCGAAGGTCCGCGGCATGGACCACGATTATGCCGTGGGCGCAGGGGCCAGGGGGAGGACGAGCTGGAAGCACGCGCCGCGCGGGACGTCGAGGATCTCGACTTCGCCATCGAACGCCTCAATGCAGCGGCGCACTTCCGAGAGTCCAAGGCCCGTCCCGGCGGGTCGCGTGGTGTAGAACGGCTTGAACACTTGGTCGCGCTTCTCTGCCGGGATGCCGGGGCCGTCGTCGGTGATGCGCAGCAGGGCCCGGCCGCGATCCAGGCTCAAGCCGATCCGCACGGCGCCGTGGCCGTCCTGGGCTTGCGCCGCGTTGAGCAGCAAGTTGAGGAGCGCCTGAAGTAAGGGGCCCTGCAGCCCGCGCACGCGCACGATTTCCGGCGGCGCCTCGACCTCGAGGCTGACGTCCGCGAACATCGGATCCAGGCGCATCGTCGAGACCGCCGACGCGATGACGGGCTGGAGTTCGATTGCCTCTGCGGCGCCCTCGATGGGCCGAGCGAGGGTGAGAGTCTTCTCGAGCAGGCGGGTGAGTTGGCGCAAGCGCTCACGGGCCATGCCGAAGATCTCGTCGCGCTCCTGGGGGTCATCCTCGTGCTCGAGCAACTCGAGTGCGCCAGCGAGCGAGGCCACCGGGTTGCGAATCTCGTGGGCGAGGGTTGCGGCCATTCGGCCGAGGTCGGCCAAGCTTCGTTCAGCTCGATCCGTCGGACGTCCGACGCTTGGAGCGGGGAGAAAGCACACCACCCGGCGGCCCTTCTCGTCGGTCCACCACGCCGCGAGGTGGGCCTCGCCACCTGCGTGCGTCGTGCGCAGCCCCTCGCTCGACTCGCGTAGCGCGTCGCGCACGCGCGGGCCCAGGGGCATGTCGTCCAGGCGCACGCGCGCGTCTGGGCTGGCGAGTCGAAACAGCGCGGCGGCCTCAGCGTTGGCGGCCACGACGGTCTCCACGCTCGGATCTGTGACGATCCACGGGTGGGGCGCCGAGCCGAGATCGGGCACGAGCGCAGGCGTTGGCCACGCCTTGGCTGTGTCTTCGGCAAGCGCATCGGCCAGCAGCGCGGTGTCGAGCGGCGACTCCCAGACGGCCGTGCCTGCTGAGGCGAGCGCGGCCCGGAGCGCCGCGGGCGGATCGAGGTGGGCGGCGTGCGGTCCGCCGCGGCGCAGCAGCAGGGTGGCACAGCCCGGTGGAGCGGGCGGCACTTCGCCGCTGACGATGCGCAGCTGGCAGCCATGCATTTCTGCATCCAACCGCCGCACTTGATGCCCCTGCGACCTCAGCAGGTCGACGAGCGCGCGCCGGAGCAACGGATCAGGTACGAGGATGGCGATCCTCATGCGCCAACTTCAGGTACCGGGCCGTGCGCGATGAGATCCAAGCGTACGCCCGCGCCGCCGCCGGGAGCATCGAATAGCTCGATGTGACCCTCGTGGAGTTCGGCCACGAGCTCGCAGAACGAGAGACCCAGACCGCTGCCCTCGCGGTAGATGTCGCGAAACTCGCGGATCTCCGGCGGCCACCCCGGCCCCTCGTCGGTCACCTCGATCCGTATCCCCGCGGGCGAGCCCGCCGTGCAGTGCACGCGCACGGTGCCGCCCCGCGCGTGCCGCGCGCTGTTCTGCGCTAGTTCCTCAATGGCCAGCCGTGCGGCTGGCGCCACCAGCCGGGCCGTGAGTTCGGGCGGCTCCACGATGCACTCAAGATGCGTGTCGCCGTCGGCGCTCACGTCGGCCAGCGCGAGGCGGCAGAGTTCAGATACGGCGACCTGCTCGGGAGGGACGCCGTTCACCTTGGCCTGGACGCGCAGTCGCTGATCGACCCGCGCGAGTCCGCGCAGCACATCCCGCAGTCGAGCAAGCCACTCGCCGCGACGCGGATCGTCCTGGGCCACGAGCTCTGCGTAGCACAGCGCGGCATCCACGCGGTCGTAGACCGTGTGTGCCAGCCGCCGGGCTGAGCGCTGCGCGTAGACCATGCGGTCCTTTTGGCGTGCCAGGGCGCGCTCGCGGCGACGAAATGCCAGCAGCATGAGGGCCAGCTCCATGTCAAGGGCACGAGCCAGCACGTCGACGACCTGCGCGGTCCGCTCGGGCTCCGTGGGCCAGAGCCTGCGCACGGTGCCCGTGACCTCGGCGCGCATGCCGCTCATGGCGGTGACCATCAGGTCAGTCGGCATCTGGATGTGGACGTGAGCGTCGCCCACGCGGGCGCGGGCGCGCTCGTAGTCGCGATCCCACGGGAGCGTCAGCAGTTCGTGAAACCACGAGCGCAGGCTCCGCTTGAGGCGGATGACGCGGCCGTCGTCATCAAGGATGCGTACGGCGACGGGGTCCACCAAGAGGCGCGTGTAGAAGGCGTCGACCCAGGCCTCGATGTGAGGCAAGAGACTCGGTCCGGCCGCGTAGACCAACTCCTGCTCTGCCGCACCCAGTCCGAGACTGCGACGAATCGCGTCGATGCCGCGCACCGGCGGGGAGTCCTGGGACGCGGTCACGGCGCGGCGCCGGCTCGGGACAGCAGGCCCATTTTCTGCATGCGATAGCGCAGTTGATCGCGCGAGAGTCCCAGCAGTCGCGCGGCCGCACTCTGGTTGTCGTGCGTGCGATCGAGCGCCGCGCGCACGAGGCCGTCCACGATGTCGTCCACGACGACCCCCTCAGGCGGGAGCGCGACGACACCCGTGCCACGCGCGGCGGCGGCCTCGACACCCAGGGCCCCGGCGTCGAGTTCATCCCCGCTGGCGAGGATGACGGCGCGTTCGAGCGCGTTACGCAGTTCGCGCACGTTTCCGGGCCAATTGCGGGAGCGCAGCGCGGCCAGCGCCGCGTCCGCAACTCGCATGGTCGGGCGGCCCCAGCCCGCCGCGAGCTCCGTAACGAAGTGCTGCGCGAGGACGGGGATGTCATCCGGTCGATCCCGCAGCGGGGGAATGTGAATCGGGATGACGCGCAGCCGATAGAGCAGGTCCGCGCGGAAGCGGCCCTCCTTGACCATCGTCTCCAGGTCGCGATGCGTCGCCGAGATCACGCGGACATCGACCTCGATCTCCTTGAGTCCGCCCACGCGTCGAAATCGACGTTCCTCGAGGACACCCAAGAGTTTCGCCTGCAGGCCGGGCGGCATGTCGCCGATCTCGTCGAGGAACAGCGTGCCGCCGTCGGCGGCCTCAAGCAGGCCCATCTTGCGCTTGCGCGCGTCGGTGAACGCGCCGGGCTCGTGACCGAACAACTCGGACTCGAGCAGGTTGTCGGGCACCGCGCTGCACGTGATCGGAACGAACGCCTTGTCGGCCCGCTCGCTCTCTTCATGGATGGCGCGCGCGACCAGGCCCTTGCCGGTGCCGCTCTCGCCCTGCAGCAAGATCGAGCGCGCGGGTTAGGCGGCGACCTGGCGAATGGTCGAGCGCAGGACATCGGCGGCGCCCGACACCCCGAGGAACGCGGCCGCGCCCTGACGGGGGCTCCGGAGCCGCCGCAGCCGCTTGTTCTCGCGTCGCAGGCCGACCGTCTCCAACGCCTTCGCCAGCTGCACGTCCAACTCGTCCGGATCGACGGGCTTGCGCAGATACGTGAAGGCGCCCCTGCTCATCGCCTCGACGGCGTGCTCGACCGAGCCGTGCGCGGTGAGCATGAGGCACGGGGTGCCTTGCTGGCGCTCCTCGACCCGGTCCATGACCTCGAAGCCGGTGCCGTCCGGAAGACGGAAGTCCACGAGGATGGCGTCGAAGTCCTCGTTGCGGACGGCCTCGTCCGCGCTGCGCACATCGCCGACCTCACGCAGCCGATGACCGGCCTTGCGTAGTCGCGCGCTCAGCGCCCTTCGGATCAGCGGATCGTCCTCAACCAGCAGCAGGTTCGCACTCATGGCAACTCTCCAAGCCCGTCGGTCGATGGCACAAGCCATGCCATGCGCAAGATCCCGCAGAGTGGCCACCTGGACGGGGATCACTGCGTGAGAATACCCATGAATTGCGCAAAAGTACGCAGTTTAGGGCGGCCGCTGGCGAGCAAAGGCGGCCTAGCGCCCCGGCACGAGGGCTGCAAGGAGATCCGGCCAATCCTGCTGGGGTGTGCCTTGCGACGGCACCGAGCCCCCGCAGCACGAGCATCCTGAGGAGAACCACATGGCCACCCGTCGCGCCTCGCCGCCCTATGCCACCGTGCTCTGCCCTACGGACCTATCCGCGACCGGCGACTCCGCCGTGCCCGTTGCGTACCTGCTGGCTGCGGAGGGCGGGCGAGTGCACCTGATGCACATCTCCGAGCCGCCGTATCTGGGCAACCCGCTGTATGGGGTGTACGTCCAGGGCTACGTGCCGACGCCGGAGGAGACGAAGGCGGGGGAGGAGCGCGCTCTGGCTCGGATGCACCGCCTCGTGCCTGAGACCGCCAAGGCGCGCGGCGTTCACACGGAGTTCCACGTCGTACAGGGCGTGAACGTGGCGAACACCATCGAGCACGAGCTCGACCGGCTGGCGTGCGACATCGTGGTCATGGGAACGCATGGCCGCACGGGTCTCGGCCGCATCCTGATGGGATCGGTGGCGACCGACGTCGTCCGCAAGCGAGGCCTGCCGGTCATCATGGTGCACGCCGATTGGCCGCAGCCGGACGAGGAGGAGGCCAATCCACCTGCCAGCGAGCGCCTTGGTCAGGCCTTCGACCGCCTTGCGTCGGGGCTAGAGGGTACCGGGCTGTAGCGGCGCTACTTCGAGTCGAGTACGCGCTCGGTGTAATCGGACGGCACGTCAAAGAACGTGGGCGCCAGCGCATCGGCATCGACCTCCGTGGCCAACCACGTGACCGTCGTGCCCCGCTCGGTCACCGCGACCTTCAGAATCATGCCGCGCGTTAGCGGAATACTGACCGGCAGCGGAGAGATGATCCGGGTCTCATCGCGAAAGCCGACGTCGAAGCGACAGCGCGGCATCGTCACGGCGTCCGTGATCCAGACGTAGCCTTCGCCCCGCACGAACCCTGAGGACAGCACCTTGTGCTTACGCGTCTCGTAACCGCAGATCGTCGCCGTCTCGTCGGTCGCTTCAAGCTTGGTCTCAAACTGGCGCGTCAGCAGCGCCTTCACCCGCGGATCCACGGCGTCCAGGTCCTGAACGCCGCCCGCCCGCGCAAACTCGCGCTGCGCGGGGAAGAGCCGCACCGCGCTCGACGCGCTGCGATCGACGATGAGGATGCCGGGCGTGAGTCCGCCGGTCTCCTGCTGGCGGTAGTGGGTCGGCGTGAAGGCCAGGTCCAAGCGTGACGCGGTGAACTCCGCCACGAGCTTCGCCTCGTCGCCCTCCGCCGTCATGGAGTACGTCACCGTCCCTGTGAAAGGCGTGCCCACCGGCGTGGACGCGCCGCTGGCACTCTCGCCCTCCGCGGCGGGCGCTTCTGGCTGCGCCTGCGGAGCTTCGGCCGACGGGCCCTCGTCCGGAGACGCGCTCGGGGGCGCGGCGGGCGCCACAGGCTCGCCGCAACCGAGCAGGCTCAGGGCGAAGAGTGCCGACAGGGTCAGGGCGATGTGCGCGCGAAGCATGGCGAGTTCCCAGGTTGGTCAACGACCCTACCCTTGGCCTGCCCCTTCTGCCAGCGCCCGCATCAACCACCGCAGGAGCCGAGGCGACGACGGGCGGCGCGCTCCGCTGCGGTGATCGGTCGCTGGAGGTCGCAACGTTCCGCGCGCGGCACCTTCGCCGCGGCCGAGCAGGCCTCCTGCAGCGCGTACAGATTATCTGGGTCGCGCGCCTGCCTGAGGCCGAGCGCCGCCTCCGCGGCGTCGAGTAGCGCGAGCGCGTGAGGTTCCGCCGGTTCGCTGGCGAGTACGGTCGCCGCCAGTTCGCGCGCGTCATGCGCAAACCCCTCGTCGAGGAGGAGCTGGGCTTCCAGCAGTCGTCGCTGCCACATGGGCCTGCCTTGCAGTCTGCGGGCGTGCAGTTCCAGTTGCCTATGCAAGGAGGCCGAAGGCGCTTCCAGATACAGGCTTGCTTGGCTCTCCGGCGTCGCGATGCCGGGCACTCCCCAAGTCACCTGCGCCCGAATGCCGGCCAGCGCAGCGCGAACCTCAAGGGGGATTTCGACGGTCGTGTCACTCCAGATGAGTGGAACGGTCACGCGTCCGAGTACGCGGTCGCCGACCCGAAACTCGACGGGCAGCTCGTCTGCCGCCTCGAACCCTGGCACGTCGTACAGCGACATGCCCAGGTCGAGTCGGAGGTGCGCCAAGCGAGAGGCCAGGACGGGTCCGCAGGGTCCTGCTGCGACAATGGGCGGCAAGTAGGTTGGGCACCGGCTGATGCGAGGCTCGACCAACGGCGACATGCGCAGATCGAGCGAGCGGGCCAGTCGGCAGAGCTCACAGTGTGCCGGTAGCGGGGGTTCCTGGGCTTGTCCTAGCGTCCACTCGCCGGCGCGATGCTCGTCGCCCGAGCCGGCGTCGGTTTCGACCGGCGGCGCGAGAACCAGGAGTAACAGGGCCAAGCCCGCAGAAATGGAAAGTCGGTTCCCCATGCCACTCGCAGGAGCGGCGGGGCCCGCGGGGCATTTCGCTGCCAGCTCTGGTCCCGTTAGGAGCGGAGGGCGCGAATGGCGGCCTGGACGTCCTGGCTCTCCACGGCCGCGCCGGCGGCTTTGAGCTGCTTCATCGCCAAGCCCATCGCCTGCCCGTCGTTGCCGGCGGCCCGGATGGCGTCCGCGTGGGGGGTCAGCGCGGCGACGATCTGGTCGACCGTCAGCGTCCGCGGCAGGTACGTCTCGAGCACCGCGATCTCCTCGTCGAGCGTGACGCGCTGGGCGCCAGCCGGCGTCGCGTCGCGCGTCTCGCCGATGGACTTGATCAGCTTGCGCAGCATCTTCTGGATTTCGGCGTCCGGGGCGTCCTCCCCGCTTCGACTCTCGGCGGTCTGGACCTCGCCGAGCGCCACGCGCAGGATGTTCTTCTCGACCGCCTTGCCGGCCTTCATCGCCGCGAGCATCGCGTCGCGTAGTTCGTCCCGAAGCATGCAACCTCCCGTGTGATGTCCGTCCGCGTTCTGGCGTCCGGCCTCGCCAGGCGGATTGTTGCACGAGCCGGGCCGTGACCGGCGGGCCGCACGCCTCGCCGCACGAACTAGCGCGGCTTCGCCTGCCGTTCGAGGTGCCAGCGGATTGCGGCACTAGCCACCGCGTCGGTCGCCTGGGCGCCCGGATCGCCGCCCTGATTGCACGCGACAAGGACGGCGAAGTCCTTGCGCGGCGCGAGCCACAGGACCGAGAACCACATGGTGTTGGAGCCGGTGTGGGAGAGCACGGGGCCGTTCGCCCAGGGCCGGGTCGTCGTACCCCAGCCGAGGGCGTAGTCCTCGCCCCTGCGCGGCGTCTGGATGTGGCGCAGCGTTCCGCGCTCGACGGCGAGTTTCTCGTCGCCCTCCCGCGCCCCCGCGAGGTGCAGTTGCGCGTACCGAGCCCAGTCGGCCATCGAGAGATGCACGCGACCCGCCGGAGCGATCGCCGGAGGATTGTCGGCGGGGGGACCCGGCGGCACGGGCGGTCGTGCTTGGGGCAGCAGTCGGTGGCCCCAGGGCTGATCGAGCTTGTCGGCTGAGCCCGGGGCGCCGAAGCCGGCCGTCTGGATGCCGAGAGGCTCGAACAGCTCGGCCGTGATGAGCGCTTCGTACGGTTGATCGAGCAGGCATTCCGCCGCGTGGCCCACGAGCGCGAATCCGGCGTTGCTGTACTCATACTGCGTACCTGGCTCGTACGCCGGGGGCCACGCAAGCATGGTCTTCGCAAGCAGGCGCCGCGCCTCGCGCGGCGTACCGGTATGCTGCCAGAGATGTGCCCACAAGCCGTCGCGATCGAGCGTGGCCGGCGCGCCCCCGCGGTTGCGCAGGAGCAGGTCGAGCGTGACGTCACGCCAGGAGGCGTGCATCGACTCCGCGAGATCCGGGAACGCCTGGGCGACGGTTGTCTCAAACCGCAGCTTCTTCTGATCCACGAGGCGGCCGATCAAGGTCGCGGTCATCGACTTCGTGCACGAGCCGATGTGCCACAGGTCCGCCGGGGTGACGGCTGTGTCGGCGCCGCGCTTGCGCACGCCCGAGACGGCCACGACGGCAGGCCCGTTCGAACTCACGATCGCGACGGCCAGGGCGGGCACATCGTGCTGTGCGCAAGTCGGAGCCAGCAGCGCCGCAAGCTGCGCTTCGGGCGTGGCTTCCTCCTCGGCGTGGGCGGGCGCGTAGAAGGTCAGGGCCGCGATCAGCGGGAGAAGGGCAAGCCTGCGCATCGCGCTACCACCACTTCTGATCGCGACTGGGGGCGATCGTGAACGGGCGTTCGAGGCGGCGGCTCTCCTTAGCCACGAGCCAATACAGCGCGTCACGGCGGAGGTCCGGCAGGTTCCACGGCTCGGCGCCGGCAACGTGAGTCGCCAGCTCGCTCCACGCGCCCTTGGTCACATCCCAAACCTGCAGCGTGTAGGTCTGCTCGGGCAGGAGGTAGGTGATGGGTTGATCTTCGCCCGTGTCGACGCTGCGGCGCTGCGGTTGCACCGCGCGCAGCACGGCCGGCCCTTCGGTGCCTACACCCGGGAGCGGCTCGATTTGGCCGTCACGGTGGACGAGTAACGGCGCCGACACCGCGATCAAGCGCGTGCCGTCGTGGACAGCCGGCAGGTACACGATGTTGCGCCCCATGCGGTCGAAGGTGACGCGGCCTGCCGTGATCGTGCCCCAGTGGATCGCGCGCCACTCCCCGCCGTTGAAGACGCAGAGGTACGCGTGGCGCTCGGCCCCGGCGGCCGCGCCGACTTCCACGGTGACGTCCGTGGTCGGGCCGTACTGGTCTGTCACGTCGCGCGCCGTCGTGCTCCCCATGAAGCGATTGGGCGCTTCGCGGCCATCGGCCAGCTGGAAGGCCAAGCTGTCGCGCTGGATGGCGTAGGACTTGCGGTAGACCTTCGCTGCATGCGAGTACGCGGTGACCGCGCCGCGGCCCTCGTTGTCGAGTAGCACGTTCCAGGCGTGGTTGTTGTCGCCGTGGGCCCAATAGGGCGTGTAGTCCGCCGCGGTCGCGAGTGCCAGCGAGCGCGCCGCGTAGGTCTGCATGTTGGTGATGTCTTCGCAACGCCCGAGACCCGTGCGGCCCATCTCGGTGTAACCCTGGTCAGTCGGGTGCAAGTAGTAGCGCGGATCAAACCGCACGCGCGCGCCGATGTCCTTCAGCAGCCAAGCATAGAGCTCGTCGAGCGCCTCGCCACCGGCGTGTTGGCGCGCGCGCGGGGCGTAGCGTCGCTGCAGCGGCGCGAGCCAGTCATCCAGCGGCTCTTCGGAGCCGCGGTAGGGGAGGACGTACTCCAGGAACGCGCCGAACGAGACGCGTCGGTTGGGTGGACGCGCCAGCCACGCGGCGAAGGACAAGTCGATGTGTCGGATGAGCGCGTCGGCGCGGATCGTGCGAACGTCTTCCACGAGGTCCGAGCGCTGGAAGTCCAGCGCGCCGTGCTCCGTCTCCAAGGCCTCAATGGCCTCGCGCGCCGATTCGAAGGAGTCATAGGCCAGCGGATCGAACGCGACGGCCGCGCCCTGGGCATCGACGAGGCGGGTGCGGACGTAGCCCTTGCCCGGCATGTTGGCGATGAGGAAGCGCGCCGCCACCTGCTTGGCCTGGTCCAACGCGAAGTGCTCAAGCACGCGCTGTAGCTCCGGGGCGTTCTCCCCGGCGGCTGCTAGAGCCTCCGTGACATGCGCCGCGTCGACGACGATCGGCGCGGGATCCGGCGGGTCGGCGGACGCCGTGGCGCCGACGCAGAGACAGAGCATGAGAGCGAGCGTGCGCGACACCAGCGGGCCTCCCGAGACGAGGGCGTAGGGTACCGTGGCGCGCCGCTATACTGCCCCCACGCCGCCGGGGAGCCCGCATGACCGACTTGATCGTGCCGTTCTTGATCGGCGCCCTCGCCGGTTCGATCCCCGTCGCGTGGATTCTCGTGCGCGTCGTCGCGCGCCAGGACGTGAGCGCAGGCGGCTCGGGCAACGTCGGTGCACTCAACGCTTCGCGGGTGGGGCGATCGCGGCTGCTCGGGCTCGCCGTGCTCGGGCTGGATGGGCTCAAAGGCGTGGCCGCCGTGCTGTTGGCCACGCTCTGGCGAGGTGACGTCGACACAGTCACGCAGGTCGCCGCGACCGTGGGAGCGATCGCGGGACACAACTACAACCCGTGGCTTTCGTTGGCGATGGGGCGCGTGGTCGGCGGCAAGGGCTTCGCCGCCGCCGCGGGGGCGATGCTTGTGTTCTGTCCTTGGCTGGTCGCCGCGTGGATCCTGACGACCATCGCCGTCTGGTTGCTGCTGCGCAAGACGCACGGGATTCGTGACGAGGCGCCCGCCACGGCTTTCGCGACTCTCGTCGCAGCACCCATGGGCTGGTGGCTCTACGGCGTACCAATTGCGTGTCTTGGGCTCGGCCTCGCCGTCCTCACGGCGCCGAAGCTCGTGCCGGAAGTGCGCGCGCTGCTGGCGGAGCGCAAGCGGGTGGATCGCGCTACAGGCGCTTGATGATGACGGCGGTGCGGTCGTCGTCGGCCGGACGACCGCGGGCGAACGCCTCGACGCCGGCGCGAACGGCCTCCAGGATCTTGCGCGGCGAGCGGTGGCGGTGGGCACGCACGATCTCGATGACCCGGTCCTCCCCAAACTTGTTCCCGTCGGGGTCGTTCGCTTCGTAGATGCCGTCCGAGAACACGATGTAGAGGTCGCCCGGGGCCAGGCTCACGGCCTCCTTGATGTTGATCGGAATGATCGGCAGGATGCCAAACGGCGGTGCGTCTGCTGCGAGGATTTGGACGGAGTCGCTGGCGGCCTCGTAACGCAGCAGGGGGGCCTGACCTGCGCTGAAGGTACGCAGCGTGCCTTCGTCGGGATCGAGCATGCCAATCCAAGTCGTTAGAAACTGCGACGAGGGGAGGTCTTCGTAAAGTTGCGTGTTCATGTGCTTGGCGATGGTCTCGAGATCGCCTCCCATGCGCATCGCCATGCGCAGCATGGCGCGCAGCTGGAGCGCGCACAGCGCGGGCCCAATCCCATGGCCCGTCGCGTCAGCCAGCATGAGGACCGCGCGATCCGCCGACTCATCCGCTGCGACGAGGCTTGCGCGTTGCCAGCCGCCGCTCAGCCCGATCATGTCGTAGGTGTCGCCGCCGGTCTCATCGGCCGGTTCGCTCCAGCCTTCGACGTCGAAGCCCTTGAGGCCCGGGAGGATGCTTGGGAAAGTCTGCTGCTGGATGTTGCGTGCGACCTGCAGGTCGCGTTCAAGCTTCATCAGCACCTGCAGGCCGAGGCGCATGCGTTCCTGAGCTTCGGCCAGCGTTTGCACCTCACGCAGATCCGACGCAACCGCGGTGGGGGTGTCGAGCTCGCCGCGCGCGATCCGCTCGGACGCGGCGACCAGCGCTTCGATGGGGTCGCTCACGCTGTCGGCGAGGCGCCAGGCCTGCCAGATCGCGATCCCGAGGGCAAGCAAGACCACGCCGAGCAGGATCCAGCGCAAGCGCGCCAAGTCGCCGAGGAGGTCGGCCTCCGGGACCACGGTGATGACGAGCAACTTCCGGTCGCTGGCGAGCTCATAGCGCGCGATGTCGCCCCACCACGCCTGGCCGCCGGCCTCGAAGCGGAAGGGGGAACCCGTCACGCCGCCGCGCGCGGTCCACGTGCTCTTGGCCTGGGTCAGCACCGGCGTGTCGATCTCGTCGATGTGCTTGCGAACCGCCGCCATGCGCGCGACTTCGTCGAGGAAGGGCGGCGTGCGCGGCAGTCCAAGCACTTCGTTCGTCTCTTCTTCCACGACGGCGATGAGCCCGTTGGCGCTCGGCTGAACGTCGTCGCGCGTCGTGTAGAGCGATAGGTCGCGGAGCAGGATGTCGAACGCGAGGACCCGAGTGATGCCGTCCCCGCCGCGTCGTGCGAGCGCCGCGGTGATACCCGGCTCCTTCGTAGTGAAGAAGGTGTAGGGCTTTGTCCAAGACAGGCGCGCGTCCCAGCGGGCGTCGGGCAGGCCACCCGGTGCGTCCGGCGCCAGATGCTCAAGCGCGGCCTGAAACCACGGCCGGGTGCGGGGGTCGTAGCCCAGCTTCTCGAGCCGCTCCACGGGGGTGGGCTGCTCTTCGGACCACTCGGTCCAGCGCACCTCATCCTGCCACTCATCCACCCGCGTCTGTCGGACGCGCCACGCCGCACGCATCCTCAGCACCATGTGCTCGCGACCGCGGTCGTCGGCCACCATGAGGGAGGACACCTGGGGATAGCGCGCGAGGACGGGTACGAGCATGGCGTTGACGCGCTCGGGATCCTCCAACGGCAGGAGTCCACGTGCGCGCTGGTTCTCGGCGATCCGGAGGTAGCGCACGACCGGATCGAAGAAGCGGTCCAGATGCGTCGCGGTTTGCAGTTGGGCTCGGCGAATCGAGTCTGCGGACAGCGTCCGAACGGCGGCTTGGTTGCCGAAGTACGTCGCGAGGAGCAGTGCCCCGCCCACGGCCACGATCAGCAAGACCAGCTGGCGCAAGAGGCGCGTGCGCAAAGAGACGATACGAGCCAAGGCGGTCCTCCGATCGCTGGGACGGGCGGATCGTACCCGGCGCGGGCCGCGAAGCGTTGAGGAGCCAGCGGGCCGCGCGCCTACACTCGGCGCGTGCAGGAGTCCGCCGACATCGTCATCGTGGGAGCGGGCGCCGCGGGCCTCATGGCGGCCGTCCAGGCCGGGCGCGAACGGCCGGGTCTTGCCATCACGCTCGTCGATGGCGCACGCACGCTGGGCGCGAAGATTCTGGTGGCCGGCGGCGGGCGCTGCAACGTCACGCACCATGCGGTCGACGAGCGTGACTTCGCGGGCTCCACTCCGCCGGCCATCCGCCGTGTCTTGCGTGGCTTCGGCGTCGACGAGACGACAGCGTTCTTCGCGGAGCTCGGGGTCGAGCTGAAGCGCGAGGAGACGGGCAAGCTCTTTCCCGTCACGGACAAGGCGAGGACGGTGCTCGATGCTCTGGTCCTCGCCGCACGCGACGCGGGTGTGCGGATCGTGCACCCGTTCCGGGTCGAGGCGCTCGTTCCGGAGCCCGCTGGCTTCCGCGTGGAGTCGCCGGCGGGCGTGCTGTTGGCGCGGCGGGTGGTCTTGGCCACGGGCGGCAAGAGCTTGCCAAAGAGCGGCTCCGACGGGCATGGGCTGGCCATGGTGCAGGGCCTCGGCCATGGACTCACTCCGCGGATCGAGCAGGCCCTCGTGCCCTTGCTGCTTCCCGCTGGCCATCCTCTGACCGAGTTGAAGGGGATCGCCACGCCCGTACGCTTGGAGGTTCGCGCACCGGGCCGCAAGCGCCCGCCCACAGCGGAGGGCGCGTTGCTCTGCACGCACTTCGGATTGAGCGGCCCCGCGGTGCTCGACATCAGCCGGCACTGGTTGTTGGAGGGCGGCACGCTCGTCGTCTCGTGGGTTCCCGAGTACACGCCCGCGACGCTCGACGCCGCACTCCAAGAACTGCGCGGTCAGAACCCCGCGGCCTGGCTGGCCGCGCGCATGCCGCGGCGCTTGGCTGACGTACTGGTGGCTGGCGCGGGGCTTGACCCGAGCGCACGCCGCCTGGATCTGACGCGGGTGCAGCGCTCGGTGCTGGTCGAGGCGCTGACGGCGATGGAGTTGCCGGTCACGGGACCGCGCGGCTGGACGTGGGCGGAGGTTACGGCGGGTGGCGTCCCGCTGGCTGAGGTGCGCTTGGACTCGCTGGAGTCGCGCAGGGTCCCGGGTCTCCATCTCTGTGGCGAGATCCTGGATGTCGACGGCCGGATTGGCGGCTTCAACTTCCAGTGGGCCTGGGCCTCAGGCACGGCCGCCGGCCGCGCGGCAGCACGGGCCGAGGCAGATCGATCCCAAAAATGAAACCGCCCCGTGCGAAGACGGGGCGGCTTCGTTGGGTCACTGGGCGCGGTGGGGACTACTTGTCCTCTTCGTCACCGTCGTCGTCATCGCCACCATCCTCGTCGCCGCCAGCCTTGGCTTCGAGCTGGGTGATGAGTTGCTCGACCTGCATGAGCGCGCGCCGCGCCTGGCCCGCGATCTGGTGCGAGCCGTGCTCGTCCACGATCTTCTGAAGCAGCGCGCGGCCCTCCTTGACCATGGCCACGTCGGAGTCCATGTAGCCGCCGTTCACGGCAGCGATGGCCTTGCCCCAGAGGGCGTCGGGCACCGCCGGGCAATCCTTCGCGTTCGCGAGGATCCAGTCCCAATGCGCCGCAGCGCCGTCCTTGTCGCCCGTGCCGGACAGCGCGTTGGCGAGTTCGTTGCGGACGACGGCCTGGTCGCCAGCCGACTTGACCTCACTCAGCAGACCTTCGAGAGCGGTCTTCTTCTTCTCGAGCATCGCGACGTACTCGTCGCGGCTGCGAATGACGGTCGGCAGGTCAGCGGTCGCCAGGTCGATGCGCCACTGGATGCACTCCGGGCGATCGCTGCACGTGCTCACAAGCTTCGCGAGCAATTCCTTGCGCGCGGGCACGTCGTTGACCTTCCCGAGCACGTCGAGCAGGCTCATCTTGTCCTCAACGCTGCCGCCGGCTGCGACGAGCTGCTCGTAGCGAGTGCGGGCCTCGGCCCACTGCATGCGGTCCTTGTACAGGCCCGCCATCGTGCGCACGGCCTCGGGCAACTTTGAGGCACCCAGCTCCTTGGCCTTCGTGCGGAAGTTCTGATCGGCCGTGGCGGCCTGATCCATCGTGGCGAGAATGCCCGCGACGTCGCGCTGGAAGTCGGTGCCGAGGACGGCGCCGTCGGGGGTCATCGCCAACAACGTCGGGTAGCCCTGCACGCCGTAGCGCTGCATGAAGTCACGGCCTTCGTCGTCGAGGTCGTTGCCGCCAAGGAGGCGGACTGCCACGTACTTGTCGCTGATCTGCTTGCTGTCGGCGGTGGAGAACACACGGTTCTCAAGCTGCACGCAGGGGGGTCAGGTGGGAGTCTTGCGGCCGAAGTAGACAAAGCAGAGCTTGCCGCCCTCAGTTGCCTTGGCCTGGCCAGCGGCCCAGCCATCGATCCACTGAATGCCTGCGCCCTCGAGATCCTCACCCTCGGCGAGGGCGAGCGGGGCGGCGGCCACGCACAGCAGCGCAGCGGCGAGCGACGCGGTCAGCAGCGCTCGGAAGGGGAATCGGTCCACGGGGATCTCCTTGGGGGTGCAGCGGGTACTGCCTACAGGGACGCCTAAGCCTAGCCGCGGGTTGCCTACGGACCTCCCTGAGCCGGGGCCCAGGCCCCGCCGGGCGGTCGGGCGGGCCTAAAGTCCCTAGGGCCGCTGTCCCGGTTTGAGACCGCCTGCAGATGCGGCTCCGCAGGGGGGCCACCGCGGGTCGATGGGGCCTCGTGGTGGGAAGAGAGGCGCTGCCGCCGTGTCTCCCCGCAGTCCCCTGGCTCCGGCCCGCTCCCGTACACGCTCCGCCGTTTGGCTCGCCGGCCTCCTGCTGGCGGCGCTCGGCGTCCTCCTTGCCGTCGCCGACGCGTCGAGCGGCCAGGCGACCGGCGCAGCCGCCGACGGCTCGTTCGGCACCGTTCCGCTTGTCGAGGAGGAGCCGGTCCTGCTCTCGGCTCCGGTCGTCCAGGCTCCCGCGCGGCCCCCTGCCCCGCGGCAGGCGCCCAGCACCGCCAGCCAGCGTGAGGCCGACGAGCTCATCGAGCGTCTGCTCGAGAAGATGCGCGCGGAGCGCGAGGCCCGCGACCGCGAACGCGCCGAGCGCCCGGCCGGCGACAGGCGCTAGGTGAGGCGCTCCATGAAAACGACTCGCTTACCCGCGCAGCCCCGGCCGATAGGGCGTACATCCCGGTTGTCCCCCGGGATGAGCGTGAGATGCTCGGATGCGGCAGCAGAACGTAGCCCCTACATGCCTGCCCCCCTTACCGGTTCGACCCCGCGTGGCCGCCCTGCCGCGGAGCGGGGTTACGCCCTCCTCATCGCCGTGTTCTCCGTGCTCATGCTGGCCGGCATCATCGCCTCGAGCTCAGAGTCGAGCCGTGCGGGTCAGGGCATCACTGAGTACGACATCGTCGCGCCGGCAAGAGCCCGCGAAGTCGCGTTGGCCGGCGTGGCGGAGTCCCTCTCTTGGTTCCGCCGTCAAACGGTGCAACCCGTGACTGCCTTCGCGCCGCGGCTCGACCTCGAGGCGAACCCGCCGGTAAACGAGACCGCGGACCCCGACCTGGGGCTGACGCGCGAGTACGAGATCACGCCTGGCATTTGGGCGCGGTACGAGGTGCGCCTGGGGTCGCCCGCTGAAGCCTTCACGGACACCAATGGCAACGGCATCTACGAGGACGGCATCGACGAGTTCCTCGACACCAACGAGAACGGCCGGCGCGATCGCGCCCACGGCACGCGCGATGTCTCTAGCGCGCGGGGCCAGGTGGGGGCGGGCTCCGTCTGGATGATTGAGAGTCGCGGCAGCCTCTACCGGCGCCCGCGCGCGGCCCAGCCCCTTGGCGAAGGACCGAATACGCGGTTCGCTACCTACGCGGCGGCCACCGAGCTGCGCCGCATGACCATCACGCCGCCGGCCGCCGCCGCCATCTGTGCCCAGAACGGCTATCGCGTCACGATCGGCTCGCGAGGCCGCGTGCGCGGGAGCTCCGGGGCGGGCATCGGGTACCGCGAGGGCACGGCCTCGCCGGTCCTCCAGAGCGGAAGCCAGGTCACGGGGGCGCCCTCGACGGCCTCAATCCCGGGCTTTGACTTCTCCCTTGGCAAGGTGTTTGGCAACAACCTGACCGCGCTGCGCGGTATGGCCGATGTGGCCGTGACGGACCACACCATCCTGCCCGCCGACCTCGGCGAGTACACGCTCACGGTGATCGAAGGCGACGCGGTGTTTGATAGCGCCCGTCCGCTACGCGGCACGGGCGTGGTGATCGTGACGGGCGACTGCACCTTGAGCTCGGGCTCAGCCTCGTTCTTCAACGGCGTACTGTGGGTCGGCGACGACTTGGTCATTGAGGGCCCCTGCTACCTCCGCGGCGTCTGCATCGCAGGCGATCGCATCGAGGTGCGCGGCACCGGCGGCGATCACGCCGAACTGGAGTACGACGGCGCGATCGTCGATGAACTCATGACGCGCATGGGCAGCTATCGCCCGAGCAAGGCCACCTACAAGCTGGACGGCGATCCGGCGCCGAGCCTCAGCGAAGGAACTCCCTAATGACTCGCGCGCGCGGCTTCGGTCTCATTGAGGTACTCATCGCGGTTTCGGTCATGGCCGTCGCGGCCATGGCGGGCATCGCGTTCGTCCTCCGCGATACGCAGCACAGCGACTGGGTGCGCGACCGCGCCTTCGCCCGCCAGAAGGCCATGGCGATGCTCGCCGAGCTGCGCTCGTTCGTTGAGGGCGGCGAGGGCGAAGTGGCCGCAGATCTCGACGGCTTCGACGACGGCGTCGCGTACGTCCCCTCGCTGACCATTCAGCCGGATCCGGTCGAGCCGACGGCGTATCTGCCGGCTGGCAACGTGGTCTCGGGCAACATCAGAGATCGCGGCGAGTGGCGCTGGCAGCGCCGCATCACCGTACGGCCGTTCCCCGGCGTTGCGACGCGCGACCTGCGCATCTGTACGGTGCAGGTCTACCGCGTGCGTCCGGGCGATACGCTGCCCGGCGAGCTGATGGCCGATGTGTCTTCCGTGATTCGCACGGTGGGGGATGCCTTCCCCACGACCCAGGTCTACGACGTGTTCCTCGTGGCCTGCGAGAACGTGCCGGGCTGGTGGGTGTTCATGGACAGCATCCAGCCGTTCGTCGAAGCGACGCTCCGCGATCTCGAGGGCCGCAATCCGGGTCTCAAGTTCCGTACGCACTGGATCACGAAGCTGGGCTACGGCCGCGACGAGGAGTACGCGCCGTACACGAACGAAGCGCGGAGCAGCACGGACGACACGCCCTGGGCGTACGTCTATCCCGGCTCCATGCCCGCCGGGAACGCGTCGCAGCGCTACTACGTCCCTGAGCGCATGGCGGCGCGCATGAACCGCGATGGCGTGTCCACACCCAACCACGTGGGCGACTTCCTTTCAGCTGAGTCGTACACGGATTCGAACGGCAACGGGGCCTACGACATGGGCGAGCCCTTCACCGACACCAACGGTGACGACCGCTGGGATGTCGGCAACGAGGTGCCCTATGCCCTGGCCGACATGCAGAACCACTGCAAGCGCTACCCCGAGGCGCTCGCGCGCCACGAGGCGCGCGTCGACGCGGGCCTCGAGACCGACGACACACCGACCTGGCGCATCCTGCTCGACCGCATGGTGGCGGAGCCCGATCGGTACCACAACGCGCTCATCGTGAACCTGCACGGCGAGCTGCTGCCCATGCCGCCTGTGCGCAACATCAGCGACGCCGCCGCGGCGCCGGAGCAGCACCCCGGCTGGCGCGTCGTGACGCACCCGGAGCACCTCATGCCCCGGCGCGTCGCTCTGGGCGGGCTGCCCGCCGTCGTCCCGCGCTTCCGCGTCCACGCTTGGAAGGCGGCGTTCGACGGGCCGTCGGGCGCGGCCGTGCTGATGGAGCAGGCCGAGCCGTTTGCCGACCTCGATGGCGACGGCAAGCGCGGCGCCGGCGAAGCGTTCGAGGATTGGAATGGCGATGGCCAATGGACGGCCGGCGTACCCGCCACGCTAGTGCTACCCGGAGCGGACTGGACCCGGGCGACCAACGCCGTCCTTTCGCCGTCGCTCGTCGTCGAGCGACTGCCCGGAGGCATCGACGCCGATGGCGACGGTACGGCCGATCCGTACCGGGCGTTCGAAGCCGCGACGCAGTACCCCGAGGCGCTCTCCGACACCAACGGCGACGGCATTCGGCAGGTGGTCGAGACTTGGTTCGACCTGGACGGCAACGGCGTCAAGGATGCATACGATCCGCATCAGGAGCTCGACGGCGATGGCGCGTATAGCGCCACGGCCGAGTCGTTCGTCGATGGCGACGGCGATGGCATCTTCGATCCCGCCCGCCCGGCTGAGTCGTTCGTCGACGCGGATGGTGACGGCGTTTGGGATGCCCCGGAGCCCTACTGGGACCGCAACAAGAACGGCCTGCGCGACGGACCGACCATGGAGCTACCGCCCGCGTGGCAGCCTTGGAATCCGGCCGCGTACGGCAACATCGGCGCCGAGGCCTCGTACGTCGCTGCGTACGGCGAGCCCTTCCTTGATCTCGATGGCGACACCATCTGGGGCGCAGGCGAGACGTTCTTCGACACCAACATGAATGGCGTGCGCGACGGCGGCGTCGAGCGCGGCGAGATGTGGTTCGAGGCCGTGTTCGATGCGGCCGGCAACCGCAGCGTGATCACGCTCCACGGTACGCCCCTCGAAACGCCCGCCGTGGGGTCTCAGGGCTTGCCCGCCGGATGGCGCCTCTACGACCTGGACTACATCCCCTGCCCCACGCCGGATAGCGCGACCGACGCCAATCGTTTCACGCGCGACCTCGCCTGGAGCGGCAATGCTCCCAAGAACACCGCGCGTTGGCGCATCACCCTGCCGCTCGACTCCGTGCGCACCGTCCTGGCCTCAGCACCGGGCGCCGGCGATGGCGACGCGACGGATCGGCTCCTGGCGGTCGAGACCCGGATCGGCACCGACCTGGAAGCCGGCACGCAGTGGCCCACGCGCAACGAGCCGCGCAACCTCTCGCGCACCTTCGCCTGGTTCCATGCGGATCCCGCGACCGTGCCGTTTAGCGAGCGGTACCAGTTCCAGGGCGACCCCCGCCACTCGCCCTACGCCGACACGGATCGGTCGGGAGCGACCGCGCCGCACGGCTACAACTGGTCGTTCGACAACTTGTCCAACGGCGTGGCCAACGCCCAGTCCGCATGGCTCGCTTTCGATGGCGCGCGCCTGCGCGACGGCTGGAAGGGGCGCGCGGGCCACGACGTGGCGCGCGTCTACCAGTGGCTGCGAACGGCGATCACGAAGAGCGAGGCGCTCTGGACGTCGCAGACGGGCTTCAGCTTCTACTACCTCTCCCTCGGCGGCGACGTGGGCTATGACAGCGCCAACGGGTACGCCAACAGCATCCCGATGGACGGCAAGCCCTTTGGCTTGACCACCGATGTCAACGAGAACACGCTCACCACGAGCGGCGGCACGGCCGCCATCATTGGAAGCCGCAAGTACGTACGCGAGAACTCGGGCGCGGACGCGGGCGTGCGCGCTGGCGGCCATTGGTGGAGCAAGCCGTGGCTGGGCGAGCTGTGCCCGGATAGCGCGTATGGCGCCCAGTGGAAGCCGTGGGGCAACCTGCGCGCCGACGCCGGCACCGCGCCCGCGACCTTCCGGCTCATCCGCCGGCAGGAGTCGCCGGTGAGCCAGCAACCCACGGGGACCACGCTGATCGCCAGCATCACGCGCACCAAGGAAGAGGGCTGCACCTCCTTCTTCAACATCGGGACCTCCAGCGCCACGTATCACCACCAGTTCAAAAGCGGCGACTCGGGCTCCCTGGTCGAGGACGGGCCCGAGCTGTCGAGTGAGTACAACTTCCCCCTCCCGAGCAGCACGCAGATCAGCCGGCCGTTCCACCTCGCCAGCAGCTACAGCGGCGGGGTCGGGGACGAGTTTGGCTACACGGACAGTTTCCCGCGCTACAGCGCCCAACTCGTGCGGCGCTACTACAACCACAGCACCGCGGGCCTTGTCGGCAGCGGCCTCATTCGGCTTCAGGAGCCGGGTCTCGACCCGCGCGGCGGGTACGTCGTTGTGAACGGCATCGACCGGACGACGGAGTCGGGCTCATCGTTCATCGCCCGCTACAGCATGCTGTCGCTCGTCCACAGTTACTTCGGCAGCGGCCTGCCGTCCTCGGCCAACCGCATCCGGCAGCTGCCGCGGATGCAGCTTCTCGCTCCTACATTGATTACGGAGCTCGACAACCCGAGCACCATCGAGGTCCGCTGGAGCGTGTCGTGGACGCGCTGGGACGGGAAGAAGTACACGAGCTCGTATCCCGATGGGTTCGCCGAGTCGAGCGACTCGCTCGTCTATGTGCCCATGGTGTCGAAGGACAACGGCCGCACATGGCAGTCGATGTTGAACGGCGAAGCGGTCACGCCCGGCCGTGTGCCGTGGATCGAAGGCGTCGGTCGCGATCCGGATCAGACGCTCGTGGACGCGGTACCCGGCGGCGACGAGAGCTTCACGTGGAACACGCCCGCGGATGAGTTCCCCCAGGGCTCGTATCTGATCCGCATCGAGGGCTTCCGCCTCGACGAGGCGCTGCACTACACGCAGCACATGGAAAAGATCTATGTCAACCGCTAAGGTGGTGAACGCGAAGTCCCGTTGCATCCCGGATGTGCGGCGGACTGGGCTGGGACCGATCAGGCCGCTTCGTCGTCCTCGAGTGGACCGGCCACGAGTCGTCCTCCTCATCGGCCTTCCGCGCCCCAGCCAGCCCGCCGACCGCGGTCGAGCGGGCATTGATCCCACGTCCGCCCGATCCCCCGGAGCCGGGCCGGTTCATCGAAGCGAACGTCTGGCGCAGGAGGCTAGATCGACCCGCCGCCACGAAGCGGGCTTCTCGATGTTCGAGCTCGCGATCATGATGGGCATCCTCTCCATCATGGCGCTCATCGTGCAGGCCACGATCGATGGCGCTACGCGCGCCGAGCGCCGTGTGCGCGCCGTCCGCACCGCCACGGAGCGCAGCGAACGACTGACGTATGAACTGCTGGCGGCCGTCAACGGCAGTCGGATCCTCCTGACGGGGGACGGCGTCGGTGCCGGCTACCTCGGCGCCCTTGAGCTCGATGCGCGCCCCCTGCTGACCGGCGCCCGCCTGCCGCGCACGGATGCACTCGCGGCTCTGGCTCCCGATGAGGTCGGAGATCCCCACACGGGGAACATCCTCCTGTTCGCTCGCGAGAGCGATGCCGTAGAGGCCGTCGCCGACGCACCGACGGCACAGCTGCGCCACATCGATCTCTATCGGATCGTGTGCTGCTACCCCACCGAGACGGATCGCAAGCTGATCCTCGATGCGCCCGTGCAGCCAGCCCGCGACCTCGTGGTGTGGCGCAGCGTGCGCTACGCCAATCTCACCCAGCTTCAGGACATCGAGGACGATGATGAGCGGCGCAGCGTCGTGGCCGATCTCGTCGGGCGCTTCGGGTGCGACCTCGCCTGGGATGTCGGCGCGCCGGTGGACGAGGCGTTCTTCCGGCTCGGCAGCCTCGGCACGATCGAATCTACGCCGGTCGTACCCATGAGCATCGAAGAGGATCCCGACGCCGGGGAGGGCGGGCGCCTCGTGCACGCCCACACCCAACTCGCGCCGACGAAGGCGGGGGATCCCTACCGGCGGGCCCGGCTGAGCCCAGACGATCCGGCCGTGTGGAAGCCGGACGGGTTCGAGGTGAAGGTCACAGGTCTCAGCGGCACGCGGAAGGTGTGGATGCACCTCGTGGTCGAGTCGCCGGGCGGCAAGGGCGTCGTGGGGGTCCAAAGCAACACGGTGATCGCCCACCCCCGCGACCTATAGGCGGGCTGCGGGCCGGCAGCGGTCGGCTCGGGCTTGCGTCCTGAGGCCGTGTCCGCAGGATGGCGCGCATGAGCCACCGCCAGCCCCCCGCCTCGCCGCATGGTGCGCACGAGGATCCCGAACGCCGTGAACTACACGACGGCCTGTCCGACGGGCTGACGGCGCTCGAGCCCCTGGACTTGGGCTCGGTGGGGAACGCCGACCAACTGCTCCGGGCGATGTCGCGGACCGCCTTCGCCGGGCGCGCGCTGGGCGAGGCAGCGGACGTGTTGGAGGCCATGGTCAGCGACAAGGACTGCATGGTCGTCTGCACGCTGTCTGGGGCGATGACGATCGCCAAGATGGGCCTCGTGCTCTGCGACATGATCGAGGACGGCTGGATCGACGCCATCGTTTCGACCGGCGCGCTCATGGCGCACGGGTTCGTCGAGGCGACGGGCCGCTCGCACTTCAAGTACGACCCGTCCATGGACGACGACGAGCTGTTTGAGAAGGGCTACGACCGTGTCTACGACACGCTGGAGCTCGAACAGAGCCTCGATGACATCGAGCGCATCGTCAGCACGGTCCTGCATAGCTTCGATGCCAACGAGCCGTACAGCAGTGCGTACTTTCACCAGCGGCTCGGCGAGTGGCTGGGTGCGAACGTCGAGGGGCGCGGCATCCTGAAGTCGGCCGCAGCGCGCGGCATCCCCGTCTACGTTCCGGCCTTCACGGACTCGGAGATCGGCCTCGACACGGCCCTGTTTCAGCGGCGCTGCCGCGACGCTGGCCGGCCGTATCCGCGCTACGACGGGTTCTTGGACCTCGAGGACTACACGGAGCGGGTCATCGCGGCCAAGCGCGTCGGCATCTTTACGGTGGGGGGCGGCGTCCCGCGCAACTGGGCGCAGCAGGTCTCGCCGTACCTCGATATCACGCGCACGCGTCTCGGCATCGACGTTCCGATCCGGCGCTTCCAGTACGGCATTCGGCTCTGTCCGGAGCCGGCGCACTGGGGTGGACTCTCTGGCTGCACGTACAGCGAAGGCGTGTCCTGGGGCAAGTTCGTCAGCAAGCGCGAGGGTGGCCAGTACGCCGAGGTCCTCGCCGATGCGACCGTGACTTGGCCGCTGCTCGTGAAGGCCGTGCAAGAGCGCCTCGGTACGCGCGCCTGAGCACCCGACCCGGCGGCGTTACTCGCGCGCTCCCGAGCCGCCTGAGGGCCGTTAGCGACCACTTCTTACGCAACCTGTACAGAACGCGTAACGCGTTATTGGAAAGCACGTTACGTCGTCGCGTAGGTCAAAAGTCTGCCAACTTGGCAGAACTCGGCGGCCGCGCGTGGAAACCGTCCCAACCCTCGTGCGTCCAACGACGTAGAGACATCGACCGCGGACGGATTTGGAACCGGCCCGAACGTCCGCCGCACGCCAACGAGCCAGCCCTTTCCTCGCGGTCGCCCGTCAGGTCGCCCCCGGGGATGGGAGCTCCCAGCAGGACGGCCCCCCCCTCATGATCCGCCCTCTTCCTCACTGTGATCTCCCCGAGCTCTTCGGTGAACCCGCCGCCTACCCGCGCGCGTTCCCGATCCTTGACCGCGCTTTCGACGCCGTCGAGCGCGCCTTGGACATCCTCGGCGTCGAGGACCCCGCCAGCCTGCGGAGCCCGCGACCCGTTGAAGAGCTCCTCAGCCCGACCGCCCTCCCAGAGGGCACGCTGTTGGTGCTCGATCCGGCCGAACTCCGCACGGCCGAGGTAGACGTCGAGGACACCGTGAAGGACGAGCGTCTCGGCGGAAGCGTGTTCCTCAGCCTGCCGCACGCGGACGAGCTGGGCACCCGGGCGCGCAGCCTGCGCGAGCTGGCCGCGGCCGCCACGACGTTTGGTTTCAATGCGAGCCTCAACCCCCTGCCCGTCGCGCGCGTGGGCCGCGTGCGCCAAGTGGCGACGCCCCTGCACCTGCGCAACTACCGGTTCCTGTTGGCGGATACCCCCGGCTTCCGGGTCGCGGTGGTCGCACGCGCGCTGCCCAGCGGTGGCTTCATCGGTCTCTGGACGGGCGAGCCCACCGTGCTCAACGAGATGCGTACCGTGCTGGCCGAGTGCGCTGAAGCGCCCGGTCACAGCGTTCCGCGCGCCGCGCCGCCCGTGCCGGTCCTCGACGGTGTCGAGAGCGAGCGTGACGTCTGGAAGCAGGCCGAGGATTTGCGCGCCTTCCGCGTCGTCCGAGAAGCCCAGCTTCGTGAAATTGCCCGCGCCGCGGCCCTCCGCGGTGTGGCGCTGCGTCGGGAACGGGAAGCCAAGCGTGTGAAGCGCGCCGCGACCGGATCCTGACGCCTCCCTCCTCTCTCCAGCCTCCTCTCTCCAGCCCTCCCTCCCTCCCTCCTTGTTGAGC
>JAQBWE010000200.1 GCA_027625315.1 Planctomycetota bacterium | reverse complement strand
ATGGAGCACGCGCACCGTCGCCGCCTCGTCGCCGAGCCACGCCGCACCGTCGATGCCGGCGAGGGGCTGCACATAACGCACCGCGCGCCGCAGACCCGGCATGTCGTCGGCGCCGTCGAAGTCGTAGCGTTCAACCACTGCGCGCACGAAGCGCTCCCACGCACCCCAGCGATCGGCGCGCGGGGGCGCGGCGCCCGTCAAGTCCTGCAGGGCGGCCTCGGCCTCGACGGCGGGCAACACCTTCCGTACCCGCTCCACCAGAGGCGCGTCCGCGACCGGCAGGCTGGCCCACGGCGAGGCCGGCGAGAGCACGAGCACGGGATCCAGGCCCGCCAACTGCCAGAGCAGGACCGCGCGGTCCAGCACCGGCCACGCGTACACCGGCTCCGCCCCGATCGGGGCGGCGGGTTCGATCGCACCCCAGGCGACGGGCATCGTTCGGGCCAGCATCGTGCGGGCGAGCGTCGTGCAGGCGAGCGTGGTGCCCGCGCCCGCGAGTTGCTCCAGGGCCCCGGCGTCCAGATCGTGCGCGGACTGCGGATCCAGCGGCCCCAGCCCGACAAAGGGCAGGTCCTCCCCGGCGCGGGCCGGGGCTCCCGCGCAGAGCAACAGGAGGGCAGCGATGACGGCGGGGCGGCGCAGCACGAGCAGCAGCATAGCCCGCCTGCCGCGTCCCCCCCCGCAGCGAGCATGGCGCCATGGTGCGTGATCCCCGAGCCGTCGACGTCGTATCCATTGCCCACCCGCTCGGGTGCCGGTCCTACCTGGTCGTGGATCCCACCTCGCGCGAAGCGCTGGTGGTCGATCCCCTACTGGATCACGTGCGCGAGACGCTCGACGCGCTCTCGGAGCAGCGCGCGCGGCTGCGCTGGATCATCGACACCCACGCCCATGGCGACCACTTCAGTGGCGCCGCGGCGCTGCGCGAGCGCACGGGCGCCGACATCGTCGCCCACCCCAGCACCGAGGGCAGCGTCCCGACGTGTCGCGCCGAGGACGGCCAGGTCCTCGAACTCGGCGCGCAGTCACTCGTCATCCACCACGCGCCCGGCATCACGCGGGACGCCCTCGTCGTCGAGGCGCCCGGCGCGCTCTTCACGGGCGACACGCTGCTCATCGGCACGGTCGGCCTGCGCGATGCCCCGGGTAGCGATCCGCACGCCTGGTACGAGACGCTGCACCGCGTGTTCGGTACGCGCGACGAGGGCACGGTCCTCCATCCAGGTCACGACGACATGGGGCGCGATCTGACGACCCTCAAGGCCGAGCGCCGCGGCAACCGCTGGCTGCGTGAGGACGATCGAGAAGCGTTCCTCGCCCTGTTCCGGGCGGATGAGCGCAAGCCGCGCAAAGACGCGGCGCAGGTCCTGGAGGCCAACCGCCAGGGCCTCACCACCGTGCCTCAGGACGTCCAGGCCGCCTCGGGCTTCGCCGCACCGACCGACACCGTCGAGGAGCGCGGCGCCGCCGCGCGCTACGATGCGAAGCCCGCGCTGGCGGATAGCGGCGGGCTCGCCGGCCTCCTGATCCTGTGCGGCGCCCTCTCCGCGGTGGGCACGGTCCTCGGCTGGTGGTGGCGATCGGAGCTGCACGCGCTGTCGCTGCTGGGCGCCCTGATCATGCTCGGAGCCGGACTATCCGCGCTCGAGAGCCGTCGCCGCGTCCGCTCGCGCAAGGAGCCGGACTTCTACTACACCGGCCCGTCCCGCCACACGGGGCCCCCCCAGTAGGCGCGCCGCCCGCCGCTGGCGAGCCCGACGCGCCGCAGGCGGGCCTCAGCCTCGCGCCCAACTGCGGTATCGAGGACGCTGGACGGTACGCTGGCAACATGAGCGATCAGCCCAAGCCCGACGACGACATGGATCTGGACGCGGAGATCGAAGCCGCCCTCGGCGGGCACTCCGTGCTCGAGATCGCAGGCCGCGAGCTGTTCTCACCGACGCGCCGACGCGAGGTGGAGCTGCGCGCTGGCACTTTCGCGGAAGGCCTTGTCACGGCTGTCGGCCGCGCAGACCTGTTCCTCGAGTTCGGACCGCGTCAGCAGGGCGTCGTGCCGTGCGACCAGTTCACCCAGCTGCCGGAGGTTGGCGACCGCATCAAGGTGTTCCTCGAGTCGTTCGACGCCAAGGAGGCGCTGTTCGTGTGCTCGGTGCGGCGTACTGCCCAAGCCGCCGAGTGGGACACGCTCGAGCCGGGCTCCGTCCTCATGGGCGAGGTCAAGGGCGCCAACGCGGGCGGTCTCGAGCTGCAAGTGGGCGTACTCAGCGCCTTCCTGCCCGCTTCCCACATTGCACTCGAGCGAGTCGAGGATCTTGAGGCCCTCATCGGCCAGCGCTTTGAGGTCGAGGTGGTCGAGGCCGACCGCGAGAAGCGCCGACTCGTGGTGTCGCGGCGCGGGCTGCTCGCGCGCGAGCGCGATCAACGCCGCGTTGACATCACCAGCGGCCTGCTCCCCGGCTCCGTCCTCGCCGGCACGGTCACGCGCGTCGAGGCCTACGGGGCCTTCGTGGATATCGGCGGCATCGAGGGCCTCTTGCACGTCAGCGAGCTGGCGTGGCAGCGCGTCGAAGACCCCCACGAGCACGTGAAGGTCGGCGACGCGTTCGACGTCAAGGTTCTCAAAGTCGAAGAAGACGGCAAGCGCATCTCCCTCAGCCGCAAGGCCCTCACCGACGATCCCTGGGATCTGTTCGTCCGCGACCATCCGCGCGGCACGATCGTGCCGGGCAAGGTGACGCGCGTGGCCACCTACGGTGCGTTTGTGGCCATCGGCGAGGGCGTGGAAGGGCTGGCGCACATCTCGCAGCTTTCACCTGTGCCGATCAACTCGCCGCGGGACATCGTGCGCGTCGGGCAGGACATCGCGGTGCGCGTGCACGAGATCGACACGGAGCGCCGCCGCATCGGGCTCTCGCTCCTGACGGAGCGTGGGGATCGGCTCACCGACGACGTGGCCGACGACGCCACGATCCGCGAGGTGCTCCAGCGCGACCGTCCGTCCGAGCCGACGCTCGGCGATCTCCTGCGCAAGGCCCTCGAGGGTCGTTCCTAGGCAGACCGCAGGGTCTACTCGTCCTTCAGGTCGCCGATTGCGTCCTGCAGCCGGCCGACCTGCGTGACGATCTGCTTGCGACTCTTGCGCACGCGCTCCCGGATGCGTTCATTCGCGCTCTCGATCGTGTTCGAGGCTGTCGTGATCTCGTCGAGCTGCTCACCGACTTTCTCTAGAGCCAGGATGGCCCGGTCGATGCGATCAAAGTCGGCCGCGCGCGCCGCACGGGCGCCGTCCGCGCGTGTACCAAGCGCTCGCGCCACCTCGATGGCCGCGTCGAGCCAGACGTCGCTGCCCGGATCCGACGCGTCCCAAACGAGGAACACGTCAGAGCCCAGACGCTGGAATGTGCGCAGGTCGTCGGGGGCGGTCTTGCGTGAGAACACGAACAGCCCCACGTCGGCCGCGCGGTTCTTGCGCGCGACTTCGATCTCAGCGCGCGCCGCCGCCAGGCTCACACCCTTGCTTTCCTTCGCCTCGATGACGATGCGCACGCCGGCCGCCGCGTGGTCGGGGCCCAGCTCCCACACCGCGTCGCCCACCTTGGAGTTGAGGATCTTGCCGACCTCGTTGCCGGTCGCCGTGGCAATGTCGCCAACCGCCTGGGCGCGCTGGACGAGCTGTGCGATGAGCTCGCTCTCAAACTCGAGGCCGTGGCGCGTCGAGCGATCGGCCTCTTCGCGGCGCCCCTTGATCTCGGCAAGCCCCGCTAGCACGGCCTCGCGGAACGCCGCGTCGTCCTTCGCCGCGCGCTCGAAGACCGTCAACATCTCGCGCTTCATGCGGGCGAGTGCCGACGTTTCCTGATCGAGGGAGAACTCAGCGCTGATCTTGCGCTGCGCCTCGTCCACGCGTCGCACGAGCTTGTTCAGCGCGGAGCCCTCTTTGTCGAGCGAGAACTCCCCCACCACGTCGGCCACGCGGGTCTTGAGCTCCTCGCTGATGTTCTTGTGATTGGCGCCGAGCTCGCGCACGAGGCGGGTGAGCGCGCCTTGCTCGTTGTCGAGCGAGAATTGCTCGAGGATGCGGTCGCGCTGCGTCGTGAGCGAGTCCGCGAGCACAACCTCCATGCTCTTGATCAGCCCCTCGGAGTCCGAGGGACTCAGGCGCTTCATGAGGGCGCTTTCGGGACCCATGTGCTCGGCAAGCGTCTGCTGCAGCGGCGAGTCGCCCCCGCGCATCTGCTCGCGCAGCACGCGCTCCAACTCGCCGTCCTTGGAGACAAGGCGCTGCACGCGATCGGCGAACTTGCCGCTACTGGGATCGAAGTACTCCCGCAGCACCTGCTCGAGGCGCTCGTGGACCCAAGTCTGGTGCCCGTTCAGCTGCATCTGCATGCGGGCGAGCATGCGGTCGCCCGCGGCCCGGATGACGTCGGCATCCAGGGCGCCGGAGGCCTGGCGCAGCGCGAGCAAACCGATGCGCAGCGCCCGCAGCGCGTAGGCCTCGCGTTCGGGCCCGGCCGGCACGCGGAGCAGATCGGAGAGCACCTCGGGCTCCACGACCTCCAACTGCAGGGTCAGGGCTCGCACGTGGCCCGAGTCGCCGTCATCCGCTTCGCGCGGGCTGCCGTCCTGGGCACGACCCTCGTGGGCGCTCGACGAGGCTCTCGGATCGGCCATGGCACCTCCAGATCCCCCTCGGGGACGCAATCGGGGGAACCCCGGAGGCTACCCCGCCGCCACGACGTTCCTCGCCGCCGGCAGGAATCCGCGCGCGACGACCTCCGCGTGACCTGCGGCACGCGAGATGAGGGGTGGCAGGGCCCGCCGCTGGGCGCGGCGATGCAGTTCAGGGCAGGCCGCGTCGTCCAAGGACCCGAACCTGCGTTGTACAAAGACGTTGCACACATGGGGCTACGATCCAAACGCGAGGTGGCGTTTCGGGAAGCCCCGCCGAGGTGAGGAGATTGGGCATGGTTGGATACCGAGCGGCGCCGACCCGTCACCCGGGCTACTCGCGCGTCGGCCTCGGCCTGCTCGTGCTCGGACTTCTGCTGCCCTGGGCGGCCACGTCCGCGACCGCGAAGGAGAAGTTGCTCCCGGCCAACGTCTCCCAGATGAACCGGACTGACCAGCGCGGCTTCCAGTGGGACCCGACGCTGCAGGGCATTATCTCGGACGGCACGAGCGACTGCTTCGACAGCGGCCTGATCCTCAAGGTCAACGGCGGCGACTTCAACCCAACTTCGGCGCCGTTGCAGACGGCCGACGGCCTCGAGTTCGTGCTGTTCGGCACCATCGGGCAGATCGGCATCGTTCGGCGCCTGCGGCTCGATCCGGCCGTCGGCGCGATGCGCTACGTCGAGCTGCTTGAGAACAACAGCAAGCGTGAGGTGCGCGTCACCGTCGAGGTGCACAGCCAACTCGGCGGCAGCGCCGCGATGATTCAGACGGACCAGGGCCGAGCGATCGTCAATGGCCAGCTCGAAAAGGGCGAGACGACCGTCGTGGGCCTCCATCACGGCGGCTCGCGGCCCTCCGTCATGTTCCAGCTGCGCGGTGCTCGCACCAAGGACTCGCCCGTCGTGAGTGTGCGCGACAACCGCTACTTCGTGTTCACGTGGACCGTCAGTATCCCGGCCGGGCGGTCGACCGCGATCCTGCACTCCGTGGCGCAGCGCCGCTGGAGCACCCCCCCCAACGCCAAGGACTACAAGGCGGAGCTCGATCCGCTCCTCGACCCCAAGTGGTCCGCGTCACTGCCGAGCGCCGTCCGCTCGGTCCTCGTGAATCACGCCTCCAGCGGCGGCGCCTCCAGCACGCTGACTGGCAAGACCCTGGCACACCAAGAGGTGCTCGGACTCGCGCGCAGTTACGAGGTGGAGCGCGAGAGCGACGCCATCGTGTTCCTCGAACGCGACAAGCCCCTGTGACCTGCCCCCCTCTGAGCGTGCCACCTGGTCGGATACATTTCACCAACCAGGAGAACGACGATGGC
>JAQBWE010000199.1 GCA_027625315.1 Planctomycetota bacterium | reverse complement strand
GGAGGGGGATGCTCTCTAGGCGAAAGCGCAGGCTGCCGCGCTCCTCGCGCCGGTGCCAGCCGATCCGGATGGCCGGCGGGGCGCCTCGGGAGCCGCGGTAGGCCCGGGCCCGGATCCGGACGGTACCGTCGCCGCTGCGCGACCGCCCCCCGTAGACCCCCAGATGCGAGGGCGAGCCGTCCTGCTCGATGACCTGGGCGCTGAGCGAGCGCTCAGCCGCCCCCTCCGGAAGCTCCGCACTGAAGTCCACGACGTACTGACCCGCAGCGCCCTCGACCTCCTCGATGGCGTGCAGGGTCACGCCGTCACGGGTCTGGGGCAGGGGCTGCCCGGCGTCGAAGTCCACGCGCACGGGATCGAACCGCAGCAGGAGCATCAAGCCGAGTTCCAGCGCTCCAAGCTTCGGCGCGCAATCGGCTTGGCCCGGCATGAGGTGGACCGTCAGGGTGTGGGAGAGCTGGTTCGAGCCGACGCCGTAGGTGACCTGGCGATTCATCGCGGGCGTGGGCTGGTAGGGCTTCCCGTCGGGATCGCGCGCCACCTCGATGGTGGGCGACTCGACTTGCGCGAGTTGCACCGAGGGTGGCCAGGACAACTCCAGTGTGAGCGCGTGCTTCACGGGCGCGACACTGCCGAGCGTGCGCGACGTGGCGACGTCGGTCACTCGCAAGCGCATCGGACCCGACGCGGACCAGGGCGCAGGCTCGACGCCCGTGGGCCGTACGACGGCACGCCCCACGCCCAAGGCATCGAACGGCTCATCGAAGTGCAGGCCGTGCGGCCCGAGGATCTGGTCGAGCGCTGCGTAGAACGGCACGCCTTCCAAATCCACGCTTGTCGGCGCGG
Source organism: Planctomycetota bacterium (assembly GCA_027625315.1). Lineage (GTDB taxonomy): Bacteria > Planctomycetota > PLA2 > PLA2 > JAEUHO01 > JAHEIK01. The sequence goes on along the minus strand of JAQBWE010000199.1, from coordinate 5,202 downwards.
TTCGCAGTGCCTCCGGCGCGGTCAAGTGGGCCCCGACACCCTGCGCCAGACGTGCGAGGACCTCGTGCAGCGGCTGCTCCTTCGCTTGCAAGGTCACGCTACCGAGTGTGCGGAAGTCGCCGGGGGCCACTCGATCGGGCGGCGTCGTGACGGGCGGCGGTACCCGCTCGAGAATCGCGCGCAGCGTGCGGCGGACCTCCGGATCCTCATCGTCGCGCGCCGCCTCAAGCAGATCCCGCGCAGCCAGGCCGTTCTCGTTCAGGCCGGTGCGCGCCGCCTCGCGCGTCCCGAAATCATCCGAGCGCAGATCGACGATCCAAGCCGCGACGCGGGCGCGAACATCCTCATCTTCGGCACTACCCACGCGGGCGGAGCCGAGGCCCGCGAGACCGAGAAGCAGCGCCAGCAAGAGACCGCGCGCGAGCCCGCCACGTAGCGCCCCGGGCACTCCGATCGTGCCGTTCGACCTGTATTCATGCACCATGCCACCAGCTCGCGACCGACGCCGCGGCCTGCTCGATCCTCGCCCGGCCCGCCGTACGTCCGAAATGCAGAGCGTCCTCCGATGCGCCACGCTAGGCGTGCGCCATGGTCTTCTCGTGCTTGGCGATGATATCCCCCGCGACATGCGCCGGCACGACGTCGTAGTGATCGAGTCGGAACTCGAAGTCACCCTCGCCAGCGGTGAGCGACCGCAACTCCGTGCTGTAGTGCATCATCTCGCTGAGCGGCACCTCGGCTTCGATGATCGCGGTGTCGCCCTCCTGGTTCATGCCCTGGATGCGGCCGCGCCGGGTGTTCAGGTCGCCGGAGATATCGCCCATGAAGCGTGACGGCACTTCGATCGTCACGTGCATGACGGGCTCAAGCAAGACGGGCCGGGCCGCCTTGACGGCCAGCCGGAACGCGCTGCTCGCCGCGAGCTTGAAGCTGTGCTCGTCGGAGTCCACATCGTGGTACTTCCCGAAATGCACGATCGCGCGCACATCCACGAACGGATAGCCCGCCACCACGCCATGCGCGCACGTCTCGCGCACGCCCTTCTCGACCGCGGGGATGAACTGACGCGGGATCGTGCCGCCGACCACCTCGTCCGCAAACTCGAAGCCCGTACCGCGCGCAACCGGCTCAACCTTCAGGTGAACCTCCGCGAACTGGCCTTTGCCACCCGACTGTTTCTTGTGGCGGAACATGGCCTCGCCCCGGGCCTGCACCGTCTCCAAGTACGGGATGCGCGGCGCGTGCGTGACGGCTTCGACCCGGCGACGCCCGAGCCGCTTGAGCATGACGTCGAGATGCAGCGTGCTCATGCCCCGGACGACGAGCTCGCCCGTGGCCTGCTCGCGCTCCGCGACGAACGCGGCGTCGGCGTCGGCCAACTTCATCAACTCCGGGCCGATTTTCGCTTCGTCGTTGCGGTTCTTGGGCTCGATCGCCAGCGTGACCTTCGGGACAGGCACGGGAATCGGGATGTAGTTCCAAGATGTGCTGCCGTCGGACACCGTGTCACCGATGTGGAGATCCTCGACTTTCGCCACCGCCACGATGTCGCCGTAGCTGGCCGAGGAAACAGGATGCATCTCCTTGCCCTGCACCTCGAGGACGTCGCCGATGCGCTCGGTCTCCCCCGTGCGATTGACGACCAGGTGCGTCTTGCTGGCGAGGGAGCCACTCCACACGCGCAGGAACGCAACGCGCCCCACGTGCGGATCCACCTGGAGCTTCCAGACCTGCGCGGAGAACGGGCTATCTGTCGCCACGTCCAGAGTGCGCCCTTCGGCGTCGACAGCTTTGCGCAGGGCCTTGCCCGCGCGGGTCGAGGGCCCGGGGCAGTCGTGTGTGATGAAGTCGAGCAGCTTGCGCATGCCCACGCCGCGGTCCACCGACACGTGCAGCACCGGGACGATGTTGCCCTGCCGGAGGGCGCGCGGGAACGCAGCCGCAAGATCCTCCTGGCTCACCTTGCCCGTCTCGAAGTAGCTGGCCAGCAGATCGTCGTCGCACTCGACGACGCGGTCCGTGGCCTGCTGGCGGAACATGGCCGCCTGCTCCTGGAGATCCGCAGGAATCTCAGAGGCGAAGATGTCGACGACGCCGCTGGACTTGGAGCCAAAGGCATTGGGCAAATTGATCGGGACAGCCCGCTCGCCGAGGGCGCCCTGGATACCCGCGTACAGCGCGTCACTGTCGACGTTCTCGGTCTCGACGCGCGTGATGAGGACGACGCAGGCGAGGCCCTGATCCCGCGCACTGCGGAAGATGCGCCTCGTCGCGACGCCGACGCCGTCGTGGGCGCTCACGCAGATGACGGCCGTCTCGACGGCTGCGAGCGCGCAGATCGACTCGCCGATGAAGTCGAGAGCTCCGGGCGTGTCGATGAGATTGATGCGGTGCCCGTCCCAGGGCAGATGAACCGGCGTCGCGAGGATGGACTGCTGCCGATCACGCTCGTCTTCGTCCCAGTCGGTGACCGTGTTGCCGTCCTCGACGCGCCCGCGACGGCTCGTGACCTTGCAGTGATGCAGCAGCGCTTCGCAGAGGGTGGTCTTGCCGGCCCCCCCTGCGCCAACGAAGGCGACGTTGCGAATCTCATCGGGGTCGTGGGCCATGTGCGTGCTCCCATGTGTTCGGACTCTGCGGACACCTTGGGATACCGCGCCGCGCGCGGTCGGTCAACCCGCCCCGGGCGTTCGCCCCGCGGCCCGCAGGCGGGGCGGGCAGGAATGCTGGGTGCGGCCGCCGCCTCACCCCTACACTCGCCAAACGCACGCCGCATGACCTCCACCCCGCACCAGCCCGAGTCGTCGCCCGAACCCGAATCCGCGGCTGAGGCTGCGCTGGACGCCAGCCCGGGACATCCGCTGCGAGATGGCCGCCCGGAGGACGGGGACGGCAACCAGGTCGGCCGACTCAGCGGGAACATCAAGAACATCGTTCGCTGGGGCCGACCCCACTGGAAGCCGTTCGTCGCCGCGCTGCTGTTCATGTCGATGATGTCGTTCATGAACGTCGGTCGCATCGTGATGGTGCTGCCCGTGCTCAACCGGCTCGGACTCGCGGATCTGGGTTCGAAACCTGCGGCGAACCTAGAGGAGCAAGAGGCGGTCGAACGCGTCGGCGACTACTCAGACAGCACCCTCGGCCGGATGGTCGAACATGTCGTGCAGTGGATCAACGGCATGACCTCGCACTGGGTGCCGGACAGTTGGCTCGACCCCGCGCCCCCCGACTCGACCCCAGAGCAGATCGCAGCGAATGTGGACCTGCAGCGCGATCGGTACGCGACGCTCATGTCGACGCTGCTCATGTTTGGACTCATCACGCTGCTGATGTGCACGGCCACGTACTGGGACACCTACTTGTCGATGTACGTGGAGCTGCAGATCGGCATGGATGTGCGCGAAGCCGTCTGCCGCAAGGTACTGGACCAACCACTGGCTTTCTTCGATGAAGGCAAGCGCGGTGACATCTTCAACCGCGCCCTTGGAGACACGGCGGGGTACTCGCGCGGGCTGTCGATGATCCTCGGCTCGCTGCGTTCGGCGCTCCAGGTCGGATCCAGTTTCGTTGTCCTGCTGTTCCTCTCCCCCGTCCTCTCGCTCGTCACAGTTCTTGGGCTGCCTTTCTTGCTGCCGATGAAGAAGCTGTCGATGCGCACGCTGAAGCGCTCGCACAAGCGCCAGAAGCGCGCAACTGAACTCGTCGAGACGCTGCACCAGAACCTCTCCGGCGTGCGCACGGTCAAGGCCTTCGGCTCGGAGGAGCGGCGGGTGCGTGAGTTCCGCGCCACCGACGAGGCGCTGTCAGCGAGCGCACTGCGCGTGCAGCGCACCAAGTCGACCTCGATGGCGCTGGTCGCGTTCATCAACAACTTCCTCGCCGTCGCCTTGGTCCTCGGCGGGGGCTGGTTCATCCTGCGCGGTTTCCTGGACGTGTCGCTCCCTGAGCTGCTGCTGTTCATGCTCGTGCTGGTCAACATGTATCAGCCCATCAAGCGCACGATCCGGCAGTTCAACGACCTGTTGGATGCGATGGCCAGCATCGAGCGCACCACGTACGTAATCGACCTGCCGGAGGGCATGCCGGATCGGCCGGATGCGGTGGACTTCGGCGGTGTACAGCAGAGCCTCCGATTCGAAAACGTCTCGTTCGCCTACGTACCCGGCAGTCCCGTGCTGGATGATGTCACGTTTGAGATTCCGGCCGGCTCGACGGTGGCGGTCGTCGGGCCGTCGGGCGCGGGCAAGTCCACGTTGTGCGACATGCTCCTGCGGTTCTACAACCCCGGTTCGGGCCGCATCACGCTGGACGGCCGCGACATGCGCGACTTCAAGCGCAACAGCTACCTGTCGAAGACCGCCTGCGTGACTCAGACGCCGTTCCTGTTCCATGCGTCCATTGGCGACAACATTCGCGAAGGCAACCACGCGGCAACCGATGAGCAGATTCAGGCAGCCGCCAAGGCGGCGTTCATCCACGACCACATCGCGGCGCTGCCCAGGGGCTACGACGAAGAGGCTGGTGAGGCCGGGGCCCGGATGTCAGGGGGGCAGCGCCAGCGCATCACCATCGCGCGCGCCTTGGTCCGCGACCCGGCCGTTCTCGTGCTCGACGAGGCCACGGCGAGTCTCGACACAGCCAGCGAGCAGGCCGTGCAGCAGGCGCTGGAGCGCCTCCGCGCCGGACGAACCACGCTGGTCGTGGCCCATCGCCTCTCGACGATCCGAGACGCCGACTGCATCATCGTGCTGGATGAAGGCCGCGTCGTCGAGCGCGGCACCCACGACGAGTTGATCGCCCAGAGCGGCCTCTATGCCAAGCTCGTCCAGTTGCAGGATGTCTCGTCCCGCGCGACGACGTAGCCCGCGCCGTATTCGTTCATGGGTTCAGGCGAGCACGTGCGGCTTCCTGGATGCTCGGTCCCGCACCGCCATCCGCTCCTCGAGTAAAGGACTACGAGTCGTCGCGGATGGCGGCGCGCTACCGTCGCCCCAGAAACCCGATCCCGTTCGAACGGGCTCAGATCCTGCCCAAGTCTGTGTTCTCGCCGGTGGATCCGGTCCTGGACCTTCGAATAGGCGTGAACGCTTACCCCGCGCGGTATCCGTTCACCCCCTTCTGCGACGGGGGTGGGGCGGCGCGCGCCGCGATCCTGCGTCCGAGTGCCGGATCAGGGCTCATCCGCTAGCGATCGGGTTCGTG
>JAQBWE010000198.1 GCA_027625315.1 Planctomycetota bacterium | reverse complement strand
CGGCCGCCGCAGGCGGCGCGGCGAGCGCGAGCCCGAGGGCGAGCGCGCGCAGGGGACACCCGAGACACCGGCTGACCAGGGCGCTCCCGAGGGCCGCGCCCGGTCTAAGCGTGGCCGCCGTGACAAGCGCGGCGGGGGGCGCTCCTCAACGAGCAGCTCGTCGTCCTCAAGCTCCTCCTCGAGCGCCGGATCCGGGCGTTCGTCGGGGCGCCGCGACAGCGAGCGACGCCGCGACGGCGGACGCATGCGCGATTCGCGCGCGATCGACATCGTCCCGCGGGCGCCCACGCCGGAGGAAGCGAGCAAGGAGAAGATCCTGCTCGTCAATGCCATGGACCGCGACGAGGCGCGCATCGCGCTGCTCGTGGACGGTCGCCTCGAAGAGGTGTACGTCGAGTTGGCCGACGCGGAGCGCAGCTCGGCCGGCAACGTCTATCGCGGCCGCGTCCAGAACGTGGAGCGCGGCATTGGTGCCGCCTTCGTGGACTTGGGTCGCGGTCTGACGGGCTTTCTGCACGCAACGGATCTCCCGCTCACGGATGACGAGACCGTCAAGCAGGATGTCACGGAACGCCTGCGTCCCGGCGACGAGGTCATCGTGCAGATCACGCGCGATGGCATCGGCCGCAAGGGTCCGGCGCTGACCGGACGGATCTCCTTTCCCGGGCGCTACCTCGTGCTGATGCCGTTGACGGCGCGCTCCGGGATCTCCCGACGCATTCCCCAAGGCCCGGATCGCGAACGCGTGCGGCGACTGCTGCGCGAACTCGAGGTGCCGGAGGGCATGGGGGTCATCGTGCGGACCGCGAGCGAGACCACTGATCTGGCGGCGTTGCAGGGGGATCTCGACCACCTGCTGCGCGAGTGGCTGATCATCAAGCGCAAGGCCGCGGAACCCGGGCAGCCCGGGCTTCTGCGCGGTGAGAGTGATCTCGCCGAGCGCAGCGTGCGCGACATCATGCCCGGGGACGTGACGCGCATCATCGTCGACAAGGACGATCTCGCGGGTCGCATCCACCGCTTGTTGCGGGTCTGGTATCCGTCCGCGGCCGATGCGTCCGACAAGGTTTCCGCTGTGCGCATGCGTGCGATGTCGGCCTCGATCGACGCCCCGCTGGGCGAGCTCGCCCCGCCGGTGGCGCCTGAGCCCGTCGCCCGCGAGGCGGATGGGGACGAAGGCCCGGAGCCGGCTGGGGACGCAGAGCCGGCAGAGCCTGCGGCGCCCGTGGAGACGCCGCAGGAACGGCTGGCCCGACTGGAGGCCGTCGCCCAGCAGATGCCCGAGTTGGAGATCCACACCGAGGCGTATCCGCTCTTCCACAAGTACGGCGCCGAGAGCCAGCTCGAGGACGCGTATCGGCGCTCAGCACGGCTGCCCTCGGGCGGATCGATCGTGATCGATCAGACCGAGGCGCTGGTGGCGGTGGATGTGAACTCGGGTCGCCTCACAGACGAGGCCGACCCGGAGAGCACCGCGCTCGTGACCAATCTCGAGGCGGTCGAGGAAGCGGCGCGGCAGCTGCGGCTCCGCGACCTCGGCGGACTGGTCGTGATCGACTTCATCGACATGCGCGAGCGCACGTCGCGCCGGCAGGTCGAGAAGGCGCTCCGGGAGGCCCTGGCGCGCGACCGCGCGCGCATCCGGCTGGGGACCATGGACCCGTTCGGACTCGTCGTGCTGTCACGCCAGCGCATCCGGCAGGCACTAACCCGCGTGACACACGAGCTCTGCGAGCACTGCGCGGGGACGGGTCGCCGGCGGCAAATCAGCGGCCTGGGGCTGCGTATCGTCCGGGAGATGGAGGCGCGGATTGCCCGTTCGCGCGGACGCGGCGGACTCGAGGTCCGGGCGCCCGCCGAGGTGGTGGCCTGGATCCAGCGCCAGCGGCCGGGGGCCATCAAGCAGTTCCGCAAGGCCTGCTCTGGGCCGGTCAGCCTCGAGGCGGACAGCCGCCTGGCGGCAGACGGCTGGGCCATGAAGGGTCTCCCGCCGACGGGTGGGGCGGGCGAGGAAGGCGGAGACGAAGAAGAGTAGAGACTGCCCCGCGCCGGGCGGGCATTCCCTTGGCGGCCCCGTGGACCAGACCTACCCTGTTCGGCTTCCCCCGAGAAAGCGGATCGAGAACCCATGTACGCCGTGATTCAAGACCGAGGCAAGCAGTACACCGTCAAGCCGGGCGAGCGCGTCCGCCTCGACCTCATGGATGCGGCCGCCGGGACCGACGTGGTGTTCGACCGTGTCCTCCTCGTCGGTGGTGATGCGGTGCGCCTCGGCGCCCCGCTCGTCGAGGGCGCGCGCGTCAAGGCGACCGTCCTCGGAGAGTTCAAGGACCGCAAAATCATCGTCTTCAAGAAGAAGCGCCGCAAGAAGCACCGCCGCAAGAACGGGCACCGTCAGCGGTACACCGACGTGCGCGTAGACACCATCGAGGGTTAAGCACCATGGCACATAAGAAGGGTCAGGGCTCGTGCCGCAACGGGCGCGACAGCAACCCCAAGTACCGCGGAATCAAGTGCTACGCCGGCGAGCGCGTGCGCTCCGGTTTCATCCTCGTCCGCCAGATTGGTTCGCGCTTCAAGCCGGGCCGCGGCGTGCGGATGGGCAACGACTACACCCTCTACGCCGTGCGTGAGGGCGTGGTGCGCTACCAGGACAACCGCAAGGTCCACGTCGAAGAGGCCGCAGCGGTCTAGTTCCGCAGCGGTCTCGTTCCGGCGCGCCGGTCAGCGTAGCTGGGCAGGCCAGTAGCTGGGCAGGCCAGTAGCTGGGCAGGCTAGTAGCTGGGCAGGCCAGTAGCAGGGCAGGCCAGTAGCAGGGCAGGCCAGTAGTAGGGCAGGCCAGTAGCATGGCAGGCCAGCGGGGCAGGGCTTGCCAGCGGGCGGGACTTGGCAGCGGGCAGGTCCAGCCGGCGAAGTGCGTCGTGCTTGCGCGCGCCTGCTCTGAGAGGCGGGCGCTGGCCAGGGTCGTCGCTCGCGGAGTGGGGTCCCTGATGTTCATCGACGAACGCCGCCTGAAGATCCGAGCCGGTCGCGGTGGCGATGGCATCGTGTCGTGGCGCCGCGAGGCGCGCGAACCCAAGGGCGGCCCTGCCGGTGGCGACGGCGGCGACGGCGGGGACGTGATCCTGCGGGCCGACGTGCAGCTCACCACCTTCGGCGACATGGACGATATGCCCATCGCCCGCGCCGAAGACGGCGAGCGCGGGGGGCGCAACAAGTGCTCAGGCCGGGCCGGCAAGGATCTGGTGGTGCCGGTGCCCGCCGGCACCACCATCTATGACGTGGAGAGTGGCCATCGCGTGGCGGACCTCGTCACGGACGGCGACCTCTGGGTGGCGGCCAAGGGTGGTTACGGCGGACGGGGCAACGCGCGCTTCGCCACCTCGACAGACCAGGCGCCGACCCGCGCCGAGGAGGGCACGCCGGGCGAGTTGCGCACGATCCGTCTGCAGCTCAGGTTGCTGGCGGACGTCGGCCTGATCGGGTTGCCCAATGCGGGCAAGAGCACGCTGCTCGCCCGGCTCTCGGCCGCAACGCCCAAGATTGCCGACTATCCGTTCACCACGTTGGCGCCGCATCTCGGCATTGTGCACCTGCCCGAGTTCAAGCGCTTCGTGCTGGCTGATCTGCCCGGTCTGATCGAGGGGGCGAGCGCGGGACATGGCCTGGGCGACCGGTTCCTGCGCCACGTGGAGCGCACCCGGCTGCTCCTGCACCTAGTGGATCCCGCGCCGATGGACGGTTCAGACCCCATCGCCAACTACCACACGATCCGGCGGGAGCTTGAGGCCTACGGCCGGGGGCTCGACCAGCGACCTGAGTTGGTGGCCGTGACGAAGGCGGATGTTTGGTCTGCAGACGGCCTCGCCGCGGAGTGCTGCAGCCGACTGGCCCAAGAGGCCGATAGGGACGTGCACCTCATCTCGGCGGTCTCCGGCGAGGGTCTGCGCGCGCTCCTCGTAGCGCTCGCACGGGCCCTGGACGCGGCTCCGCCGGCGCCTGAGGTGCCCGACCGGCTCGACGACCCGCGCTAGGGTCGCGGGGCGGCCGGCGTCCCCGCACCTCGGAGCCGCCATGCTCGACGCCGTCCTGAAGCACTTCCCCGTCATGGTCGAGCGCCGCGCCTCGGATCTGATCCTGCGCAGCGGGCATCGACCGGTCATCCGAACGGACGGGTCCATCCAGTTCCTCGAGGACGAGATCTTCAGCGAGGAGGACGCGAACGCCTTGGCGCGCCACATCCTCACGGAGGACGAGCTGGCTGACTTCCATGTCCGCCGCGAGAAGGACACGGCCTTCGTCGTGCCGGGCGCGGGCCGCTTCCGCTGCAACATGCTGCGCCAACGGCGGCAAACCGCGTTCGTGTTCCGCCATGTGAAGGAAGCGGTCCCCAGCATGACCGATCTGCACTTGCCGGTGGATGTCGTGCGCCGCATGGCGCTCATGAATCGCGGCTTGGTGCTCGTGACGGGCATCGCCGGTTCGGGCAAGTCGACCACGCTCGCGTCGATGATCGACTACATGAACGAGCAGACCCATCGTCACATCGTGACGATCGAAGATCCGATCGAGTTCATCTTCCAGGATCGCAAGTGCGCGGTCACGCAGCGCGAGATCGGCATCGACACCGAGGACTGCCGTACGGCGCTCAAGGCGGCAGTGCGTCAGACGCCGGACGTGATCCTCGTCGGCGAAATGCGTGACAAGGAGACGGTGCTCGCCGCCCTGATGGCCGCGGAGACCGGCCACCTCGTGCTCTCGACGCTGCATACGGTCAACGCTGTGCAGACAGTCGAGCGCATCATCTCGTTCTTCCCGCCGCACCAGCACGACACGATCCGCATGCAACTCTCGCTCGTGCTGGAGGGCGTCGTCAGCCAGCGCTTGATTACCCGCCGCGCCAACGCGGGGCGGGTGCCGGCCGTCGAGGTCATGATCGGCACGCCGACCGTCAAGGAGATGATCCTGGATGGCCGCACGCGCGAACTGCACCAGGCGATCGAAGAGGGCCATCAGTACTACGGCAGTCAGAGCTTCAACCAGTGCCTCGTGGCGCTCGTTCGCCAGGGCACGATCGACTTCGACGACGCGATGTCGGCGGCCGACAACCCCGACGAGCTCAAGCTGGTCCTGCGCGGCATCACCAAGGGCGTCAACCGCATCGAGCACGCCTACGGCACGTAGGTCGCCACGCCGGCTGTGAGGCCGGGCTGGGGCCGGGACGATCTCGGCTTTGGTCGGCGTCCAACCCTGTGGCGTCCCTGCGCTTTCAGGCCCGGGTCCTGCGGGTACGCTGGTGCCTTCCCTGCCCGGCCTGGAACCCGCCCATGAAAGCTCACGCCATCCGACGCGGCCTCTGGCTCGCCAACCTCGCCCTGGGCGCCGCCTTCGTCGGCGTGCTGGCGTGGTACGTCATGCAGGTCCGCCCGGCGGCTGCGGCTGTGGCCGATCGACCCCAGAACGACCGACCGGCGGATCTCGAGGCGCTGCGCGCCGACTACGAGAAGGCGCGGCTGACGGGGCTCAAGTGGAAGCCCGATGTGCCGGTCGAGGACAAGGAACTGGACGCGGTCATCCTGCGTGCGGACTACAAGCAGAAGAGCCCGACCTACTGGATCTTCTCAGGCGGCCTGCCGCCGGAGGCCGTCAAGGGCGACAAGCCGGTCGAGACCGGTCCGCCGCCGCCGACGGGCCTCGCCACGCTCGGCAAGGTCCTCTCCGTCATGAGCGCGCCGTCGCCCACCGTGCTGTTCAAGTTTGGCGGCAACAAGACTCGGGCGTTCGGCGTGGGTGACTTCATGCGTGCGTCCGAGAAGGATCCCGGCCGCTTCAAGCTCATCGGCATCTCGGAGCCCAAGCCGCGTGTCTACGAGATTAACTACGAGGTCTACGGCCAGGACGCGACGAAGCCTGAGCGGACCGACAAGTTGGTCTATGACCGCAGCGGTGGGGGGGACTTCCCCTCGTGGTTGCGGCCCGTGGACGCTCCGGCCGCCGCGCCGGGCGCGGTCCCGCCTGCGGCTCCGGACGCAGCGTCTGGTGCCACGGGACCGGACAGCGCAGCCGTGCCCGTGGAGGCCGGTGCCGCGCCGGGCACGACCG
>JAQBWE010000197.1 GCA_027625315.1 Planctomycetota bacterium | reverse complement strand
AGCCACGAAGCCGTACGTGCTCGGCGGGACAGGTGAGCGCCTACCTCGCGACACCTGTTAGCGCGGGTGGATGCGCGCTTCGAGGATCTCGAGCTCACGCTTGAAGTCCGGCTCGTTCGGTCGGTGCGCCACCGCTTGGCGCGCCGCCGCGAGCGCGTGCTCGGGACGCTCGACACTCATCGCGCCCCAGACCACCTCGAACTGATGCGGTCCATGATCCAAAGCCTCAGCCCAGAGAGCCAAGCGCGCCGTCCAGTCGGGAACGTCGTGCAGGCGCGCCGTGGCGCCGATCAAGCCCGCCACCATGTCACGCACTTCGTGGTCGTTGCGCGCCGCGATCTCCGCCAGCACCGGGCGGATCTCTTCGGGCTCCGCCTCGAGGAATGCGAGCACGAGCCGCACGAGGAGTTGTGCCCCGACCGCGAAGCGATCCTCGATGTCGCGCTGACCCGCGGCATCCAAGGCGGTCAACTCCGCGTACAAGGCGCGCCGCAGGGCGCTGCGATCGACAGGCAAGCCGAGCTCGGACTTCGGCGGGGCCAGCAGGTGCACCCACGCGCCGCGGCGGTACTCCTGACACACGTGGATCCAGCGCAGGGTGGCCGGGAAGGGTTCGCCAGCGACCCGTCGTGGGTGCGTCAGCCGGTGGAGGTCGGTCGGCTGCGGTGGTCCGGCTGCCTCCACCACGCGCGCGAACTCGCTGCGACCCATCCGAGACTCCTGTAGCGTCGCGATGGCGGCGTGCAGATCCAACGCGCGGGCCGCCGAGGGCGCGCTGGGAATCGCGACACGTTCCAGCCAGGTCGCCACGGCGGCCTCCAGGGCGGCCCGGTCCGGCGCCTCGCTCGGGTCGAGCGGACCGGCGTCGGGACCGGTGGCAGCCAGAGCCGCGAGGGCCGCCGCAGCCCACGCGTCCACACTGCCCACGACCCGGGGGTAGCCGGAGTAGTGCAGCGCCCGCGGTTCGAAGTCCTCCTCGGCGATCACTCGGATCAGCGCGCTCATGTGCTGCGTGACGCGCTCCTTGGCAGGCCCGGCGAGGCAGGCGAGGCCGAGGCCGCAGAGCGCACGCTCACCGAGGAGCGCACTGGCGACCCGCACCCACGGCGTGACCACCTGGCCTCCGCTCTCGGCCTCCAGGGCCGGGATCAGGACGTCTTCGAGCCGCTCGGCCAGGGTCCGGGCTTCATCGAGGGACTTCGTCGCGACGAGGTTGCCCAGCAGATCCAGAGCGGTCTCAACTCGGGCGGCCGCGTGCTGGGCGGCTGCGTGCGCTCGGCGGAAGTGCGCCGTGGCGTCTTCATCGCGCTGCGCCCACGTGAGCAGGTGAGCGAGCTCGCGGTGATCGGCTGCGCTGGTCTCCGATCGTCCGCGGAGCAGGACCTCCATCGTTTCGACGCCGGCCTGGTACGTGTGGAAACGGTAGGCCCCTTGCACGGCCACCAGGCCGCGCGCGTAGTCTCGATCGCCAAAGATCGTGTAGGGCAGGATGTACGTTTCGCGCACAGCGTCGCCACCGAAACGCAGCGAGACGGGCAGCGCCTCAAGGTCGATCGTCTCGTGGGAGTCGAACCACTCGTACGTGCGCTTGATGGCCGCCTCGAGCGTGGGTGCCCTGAGGGCCAGCGGCGGACCTGTGTGCAGCACCGCAACGATCCACGAGCCGTCCGCCGTGCGCTCGGCATAGGCGTTCGCCAGGTGATGCGGGAGCGAGAGCACGTGGGCGTTGCGACCCTGGTGGAGGGTCAGGGCGTGATAGAGGCACGCAAGGTCGTCGCAGTCGCCGCGATACGTTCCGCCGCAGCAGGTCTGCAGCGTCTGGGCCGCGGTCTGGTGGATGTCGCCGCTGTGCTCTTCGGTGCCGATGAGGAGCGGGCGGTCGTACTCGGCCGTGTCCCACGCATAGTCGTAGAGCAGCTCGCCGACGAGGTCCATGTGCGCGACATCGGGCAGGGCCCGCGCGGCCTCATCGAAGAAGCGCTGGAGCTCCGCGGGCGACCCGTCTTGAGCGGGGCGTACGACGCCATGCGCCGTGGCCAGAAATAGCGGGTCACCCCACACGTTCGTGGCGAGAGCATGCATAGGAAACAGATTCGGAGGATAGGAATCGTTACCGCGCAGGTCCTCACACACGAGGTGATCCCAGGCGGCGGAGGAGTAGCGCAGCGCGCTGCCACGCTCCCAGAGGCATACGACGCGCGAGCCGACCCTGATCTCCATTCGCTTTGGGTCCAGCGTGCGGGCCAGGGGGTCGGAGCCCGGCTCGAGTTCCAGAACGGCTTTGCGGGCGGGGACGGCGCCCAGCCATTGGGCGTCCGGCTGGGGCACCACGAGCCGTACCGTCTCGGGCGTACGTAGCACGTCGACGGTGCGGCCCCAGGCGTCTTCGTATCGAACCGAGGACCGCAGCAAGCCGACCATGACCTGCGCCGGCCTAGGCTGCGCGGCTTCCCAGCACGCATCCTCCGCGGCCTGCGTGAACTCGGACGGCAGGCCGAGCTGGCGGAGCCAACCGTGGCGAATCAGGCGGCGTGTGACGTTCGCGTCCAGGCCCGACCAGTCGTCGTTGTCCTCGTCGTCGCGCACGCCGTTCAGAATGGCGCGGGTTGCTGTGCGCGTGCCGCTGTCGAGGGGCGCAGCCTCCAAGTCTGCGAGCACGGCCTCGATGGCCCGCTGGAACTCGGCGCGAGCGGCCACGCGGGCTTGGCGCCCCGCAGCCTCGGCCGCCGGGTCGGCGCGCATGTTCTGCAGGTCGGCGCCGTAGGGCAGCTCGCTCGCGTCGGCCCACGGGCGAAACGGGTCGTACGGCGTGTCCAACGGCGGGGGCGACGGGGCGTTGACGGCCACGACGATCGCCGCGGCGAGTGCCAAGGCGCAGCCGAGCATGAGGAGCACGCCGAGGCGGGCTGAGCGGCGACGGCGCGTTTCGTACGCGGCTCGGCGCGCGAGGCGGGATTCGAGTTCATCCACGACCGCCATGGTAGGGCGGTCCGCAGCGGCGCGTCGCCGCGGCTTCGCGAACACGCGCGCCTGCACGCGCGAGCAGGGCTAGCGATCGACGGACTCGAGGATTCGCTCGACCTCGACCGGCAGCTCAGGCACGTCGTGGAGGACGTCCGCGACGAGCGAGTCGCCGGTGAGCCCGCGGGCCTCGGCCTCGAACGAAGGCAGCAGGCGGTGGCGGAAGGCGGGCTTGAGTGCCCAGGCCAGGTCGGCCGGGGTCACGTAGTGGCGCCCGTCGCGCAGCGCTGCCACGCGCGCGACGCGGCAGATCGCCTCGCCCGCTCGGGGGCTCGCGCCCAGCCGTAGGTTGCGGCGCGCCGAGTCCGTGCCCTCGGTCCCGAGGGGATCGGTGGCACGCACGAGCCGGGCGACCTGGCGCAAGAGCGGCGTGGGGATCTCGACGGTGCGCGCTTCCGCCATCAGGGCCAGCAGGGCCTCGACATCGATCACCTGCGCGGGCAGCACGGCCTCGGCCTTCGACGTGCGCTCGAACACGCGGACGAGGGCGTCCTCACCCGGGGGCGGGACGAGGATCTTGAGCAAGAAGCGGTCGAGCTGTGCCTCCGGCAGGGGGAAGGTGCCCTCCATCTCGACGGGATTCTGAGTCGCCAACACAGTGAACGGCTTGGGCAGCGCGTGGCGTTCGTTCCCGCTGGAGACGGTCTGCTCGGCCATGGCCTCGATGAGCGCGGCCTGGGTGCGCGGCGTCGCGCGGTTGATCTCGTCGGCGAGCACGATCTGGCCGAACAGCGGGCCGGGGCGGAACTCGAAGCGGCGGCCCTCCGGGCCGTCCACGATCACCTCGGTGCCTGTGATGTCAGCCGGCAGCAGATCCGGGGTGAACTGGATGCGCGAGAAGCGGATCCCCGCGGCCGTCGCGACGCTCTTCACGAGCAGGGTCTTGGCGACGCCCGGTTGGCCTTCCAGCAGCCCGTGACCGCCCGCCACGATGCAGGCGATCGTCTCGCGGATGACCGGCTCTTGCCCGAGGACGGTCCCGGCCACGGCCTGTTCCAGGGCGAGGATGCGGTCGGCGGCTTGGGGGCGTGCGGCTGCGGCCATGGCGTAACGATACCTGCCCGTCGAACGGGACCGTAGCGCGGAGGTTCGCTGAAAGGGGGGCCCGCAGCACCGTCACTCGGCTCGCCCCACGTAGGAGCAGCTCGGACCTGTCCCGGCGAGAGACCTGTCCCGGCGAGAGACCTGTCCGGGCGAGAGACCTGCCCGGGCTAGAGGCTGCCGAGGCTACGGGCTGGTGCGCGCCATCGTGCGGGCGAAGGGGCTGGCCTCACGCACGTGGCCGAGGTCGCAGATCCAGGAGACCACGCGCTCGAGACCCATGCCGAAGCCGGCCGTCGGGTTTGCGCCGTAGCGCCGCAGGTCCAGGTACCACTCGTACGCCTCCTTGGGGAGGCCGTGCTCCGCGATCTTCTGCTCAAGGTACGCGAGGTCGCTAGAGCGCTCACCGCCGCCGATGATCTCGCCATAGCCGTCGGGCGCGATCATGTCGCAGCCGAGCACGACCTTCGGGTTCGCGGGATTGGGGCGCATATAGAACGCCTTGATGGCTGTCGGGAACCCGTGCACCAGGATGGGGCGGTCCAAGGTCTTGGAGATGGCGTCTTCCTGCGGCGCGCCGAAGTCCTCGCCCCAGGGGATCGAAGCCTCCGTGCCTTCTAGGCTCGTGAGCGCATCGGTGTAACTGATCCGCGGGAACGGGGCGACGCAGCTCTCTAGGCGCCCGATGTCGCGGCCTAGGGCCTCCAACTCCCCACGGCAGTTCGTGAGCGTTCGCTCCACGATGTGGATGATGAGGCTCTCCATCACCTCCATCGCCTCTTCGAGGTCGCCGAACGCGATCTCGGGCTCGAGCATCCAGAACTCAGTGAGGTGCCGGCGGGTCTTGGACTTCTCGGCGCGGAACGTGGGACCGAAGCAGTACACGTCGCCGAGCGCCTGGGCGGCCGCTTCCATGTGCAGTTGACCGGTCTGCGAGAGAAAGAGCGTCCGGTCGAAGTACGTGACCGGAAACAGCGTCGCCGTGCCCTCGGCCGCCGCACTGTTGAAGATGGGGGCGTCAACGCACGTGAACCCCCGGCCATCAAGATGGTCGCGGCAGGCCTTGATGATCTCTGCCCGGATCCGCAGTGTGGCCTGAGGCCGGCGGCTGCGTAGCCAGAGATGGCGCTGATCCATGAGGAAGCCGACGCCGTGCTCCTTCCGTCCGATGGGGAAGTCCGCGATCGCGGCATTGAGCACGTGGAACTCAACCGCGGCGACTTCACAGCCACCGGCCTGGCGGCTATCGGCCTTCACGAGCCCTCGCACGATGACCGTGCTCTCAAACGGCACATGCCGCGCGGCCTCGAGTTGATCCTCGGGTACGCCGCCTTGCTTCACGACGACCTGCACGCTGCCGGTGCCGTCGTCGATCTGCAGGAAGTGGAGCTTGCCACCGGACGAGCGGCGCTGGCGGACCCAGCCGCACAGGCGGATCTCCTGGCCCACGTGCTCGCCCAGGGAACGGATGCGCGTGCGAGTTGTCATGCCGTCGTTGTACCCCCGGTCCCGGATACTCGGCCGCGCATGTACGAGTCCATCCGCGGGAAGCTGTTGCGCCGGGAGCCGGCCCTCGCGGTGGTCGAGGCCGCGGGCCTGGCCTATCGAATCCAGGTGCCGCTCTCCACGTTCGAGCGCCTGCCCGAGGCGGGGCACGAGGTCACCCTCAAGCTCCATTTGGCGGTGCGTGAAGACGAGTGGCGCCTGTTCGGCTTCGAGCGTGACAGCGAGCGGGCCATGTTCCTCGCGCTGCTGCGGGTCAATGGCGTGGGGCCCGTGATGGCGCTGAGCCTGCTCTCGGGGTTCCAGCCCGCAGAGTTTCAGAGCGCGGTGGCCGCTGGCGACATCCGGGCGCTGACGCGCGTGAAGGGGGTGGGGCGCAAGACGGCGGAGCGGATCGTCGTGGAGTTGCGCGATCACTTCGGCGCGCTGGCGCCCGGCGCCGTGGAGCCGCCCGATGGGCAGGCCGCGGGGCCGGCCGAGGATGCGATCCGGGGGCTCGTGTCGCTCGGGCTGGATCCGGTGGAGGCGCGCCGCCGCGTGGCGGCCCACGCCGCAGCCGCGTCCACGCCGCCGGATGCCGCGGCGCCCATTCGCCTAGCGCTTCGAGGG
>JAQBWE010000196.1 GCA_027625315.1 Planctomycetota bacterium | reverse complement strand
CCTGCTTCCGGACGGGGTTGAGCCAGCCGAGTCGGCTTCTCCACTTCGGAATGAGGTGAGCGGTTACCCGCGCCGATGTGTGGTTCACGTTGAGGCGGGAATCAAAGGCCGCTCAAGCAACGGACGGATGCTTACGATGAGGTAAGCGACGCCGCGAGCCGGCGCGCCACCCCAACTCCGTACGAACGCCCATGCTGAACGCCGAAACGATCGAGAGCTTCTTCCGCGACGCCCAGGACCTGATGGTCATCCTGCGGCCCGACCGCACGCTGGAGGCGCATAATCCTGCGTTTGCCGCGGTGGTCTTTGGGGCTGCCGACGGCATCGACTTCATGGACCTTGTGCCCGCCAAGGCCCGGGACCGCGTGGGCGGCGACCTGGTGCGCGCCGCGGGCGGCGATGAGGTGATCCTTGAGGTGCCCCACGCCGATGCGGACGGTGCCTTGCAGATGGTGGAGTTCCGCTTCTTCCCGATCGACGGCGGTCGGGTGGCGGGCATCGGTCGTCCGCGTGGCGGACGGCTGTCCGACCAGGACGCGCTGGAGCGTGCCCGCGCTGAGTTGCGTTCGCAGACGCGCATGCTGGACGAGATCCAGCTCGAGTTGACGCAGGTCCCGTTCATCGATCCGGTGACGGGCGTGTGGAACCGCATGCAGGTGTTCGAGCGCCTGACGGCGGAGTGGAGTCGGTGCGAGCGCTTCGCGAGCCCGCTGACGCTCCTGCTGATCGAGGTCCACGGCCTGGACGCCGTGCGTGAGACGTTTGGCCGCGCGGTGGGCGAGGGTGCGCTCAAGGCGGTGGCGCGGCGACTCAAGCAGACCGTGCGCGACCACGACATCGTCGGGCGCAGCCAGGGTGACCAGTTCGTCGTGGTGGCGACCCACGCGGACTTCGACGGCGCCGAGTCGCTCTCTCGTCGCGTGCGCGCGGCGGTAACGCTCGATCCGGTGCAGGTTGAGGGGCACATGCTGCCGATCGAGCTGCGGATCGGCGGCGCAACGCGCCGTTCCGAGGGCGTGGACATTCTCGAGGATCTCTTCCGCGTGGCCGAGGTCGCCCTGCGCGACGCCTCCGCCGCCGACGAGCCCTACCGCGTCCAATCCGAAGTCTAGGGGCGTGCGCTTGGGTTGCCTGTCGAGCCCGGTGCGGCTCGCTGGCTGCGGGTGTGCTGCCCCTGAAATGATCGCGGTTGGATTGCGCCTAGGGAGCCGATGAGAGCGTCACGTAGGGCGACCGTTGTGCTCGCTGCCGGCGTCGCCCTGTTGATCGCGGTCATGCTCTTGGTCCCCGTCGGTGACCAGCCCGGCTTCGAGGCCCACGAGGACGCGCGCCCTCTGGATCTTGCGGACTGCACTGCGGGAGCGGCGCACGGAGTCGGTGGTTGGCGCAACCTCCGTCCGCCGGGCTGCGCGCCATTCCAGAACGACTTCGACGTCGCCTCGGACGCCGATGTCCTCGTCACCGCCGATGAGACGTGGATGCATCTCCATGTGTGGCAGCGAGGCGAGACGCGACCGCTGCGAGTCGAGCTCGCGCGCGGGAGCGGCACCTGTGTCGCAATCGACTCGGCCGGCACGCGAGTCGCCCTGGGCACGAGCTACGGTTCCGTTCTCGAGTGGGACCTCGCGGCCGCGCTGGCGAGTCCGCGCGAGTGGCAGGTCGCGGAGGGCCCAATCGGCGACTTGGCCTACGAGCCGGGCGGTAGGCGCCTAGCGGCATCGCATCAGGAGGGTGCCGTTGTCCTGGGCGAGTCTTCAGCGCGCGTCCACTGCGCAGCACATGCCTGCGCTACAGCCATGAGTAGCCTGGCGTGGTCAGCGGATGGCGACGCGCTGCTGGCCGTGGCGGACGATGGCGCG
The DNA here is from genome assembly GCA_027625315.1 of Planctomycetota bacterium. Classification (GTDB taxonomy): domain Bacteria; phylum Planctomycetota; class PLA2; order PLA2; family JAEUHO01; genus JAHEIK01. The sequence goes on along the minus strand of JAQBWE010000196.1, from coordinate 4,361 downwards.
GTCGTCGTGTGGTCCACGAGCGATGGAGCCGGACGCGCTACCCATCGGCTGTCAGGCACCAACGCGGCGATGTTTCACCACTCCTCTCAAACGGTCCTCGCGTGTGACTCGACAGGCGGTGTCTGGCGGTCGACGGATGGGGCGCCGCCCGAGAGGCTCCTTCGTCTTCCCGAGGCCGGCGCGGGCCTGTGTGAGGTCCGAGCCCCGCGCCTCCGCGTCGTCGCGGTCACGCTCGATGGAGCGGTGCACTTGTTGTCCCGCGACCTACGGCAAGTCGTGAGCAGCCTTGCGAGTGGGCAGGGCGTGCCATATGCAGTCAAGGCCTCAGGCGCGAGCATATGGCTGCACTCAAGTCACGGGCTTGAACGCGTCTCTGTGGTTCCGTCGTCGCCCGATGGATCGCCGCCGAGCTTCGTGCGCTCCTTTGTTCGTCCGGTAGAGGCGACCTTGCTGGACGACGAGTTTGACTCGCTCTGGGTTGCCCAGGGGTCGATCGTCCAGTACCTCCGCGCTGGGAGTCGCCGCGGCAGTTCCCCTCACGAGGCGCTCGGGGCTGTCGAGCTGTGTGCGACGGGGAGCGGCATCGCGCTACGAGACGTAGACGGTCTGGTGCTCCATCTCGCGCACGATGGCGTCCTGCCCATCCGCGTTCACCCTCTAGGTGCAACGGCGATCCTCGGCGGCCACGAGGCGGGCACCCTCTGGATTGGCACGCGCGAGGGTTCTGTTGCTCTGCGGAGCGGTTTGGGCGAGAAGGTGGCGGGCCCGTACCCGGTCGCCCAGCAAGGTGTCTCCGCGCTGGCGCTATCCGGTGACGGGACGCGCCTGGCCGTAGGCAGTCAAAGAGGTGAGATCTGCGTGGTTGAGTCGCAGAGCGGGCGAGCCGTGTGGCGGAAGCGCGCCGAGGCTTGGATTGCCCAGGTTGCGTTCGTTGACGAGGACCACACCTGCCTAGCGCTGGATCGGGGCGGGAGTCTGCGCATGTACGCCGGAGATTCCGGAGCCATGCAGGAGGTGCTGCCTGCGGAGGGAGGCGCGAGGTGGTCTCACCTTGCGGGCGGGCCGCACCATGCGGTCGCCGTCGTGGACGGACGAAGCCTGTGGCTTTTCAAGTTGGATGGCGGCAAGCCCAGCTGGGCGCCGCTCCGAGCCGCCCCAGCGGATATCCGACGACTCGATGTAGGCGCACGACACCTGGTCGTCACGTGTGAAGGCGATGCGGTGTTCGTCGCTGAGCTGGCCGACCTCTGACGCGAGCGCTACGCGTAGCTGAACTTCGGTTGCCACCCGGCGACGCCGTCAGCGAGGAGCGGGAACATGTGCCAGCCCGCGTTGTAGACGTCGCCCGGACCGAACATGTCGTGCGCAATGCGCACGATGGAGCCGTCTGGCTGGCGACGGAGCGTCGAGTAGCCCGGCATCTGGTACGTGCGACCGCCGTCCTCGTATTCGAAGCCCAGCGCGGCGGTGAAACCCGAGTCCGCGTTGGACAGCATCCGAAAGCCCCAGCCGCGTCTGGCCGCGAACTGCGCCTGCTGCTCCGGGGTGTCGGGGCTCACCACGATCAGCGCCGCGCGGTTCTCCAGGTGCTTGCGTAGCCCTTCGAACCCGTCTGCCCACATCGTGCAGTAGGGACAACTGCTGCCCATGTTGTGGATCACGAGCAGGTCGTCCTGCTCGCCGAACACGCTCGACAGCGGCACCGGGCCGCTCGGCCCCGCCAAGATGTAGTCGCGAATCGGCTCGGGACCTTCGGCCCGCAGCACGTTCACGATCTCTTCGCGCGTGGCGTGTAGCGCCTTGTGCAGTGCCTGCAACTTGCTCTTCGTCTCTGCGGTTCGCGGCATGACTCCTCCGGTCGCATCCTACTCAAGGGCGAGGGTCGTCAGGTCGCGAGCGTCCAGCGTCAGCGCGCCGTGGTCCTGGCGCACGCGACCTGTCACCAGGAACGGACCCGCGCCCGCGAGCCGATGTCCCACCCGCGCGTACGCGTCGGGGAAGAGCGTCACCTCGACCGTCCCGTGCGCGTCCTCCAGCATGAGGAACTTCATGTAACGCCCCGCGGCGCCATGCTTGCGCACCCGCACGCGGCGGTCGGTGACGATCCAGCCCACCACCCGTACCGTGCGGTCGACATGATCCGCCAGTGCCGTCGTCGCGATCGCGCCGGCCTCCTTCGCGCGATCCGCCCACGGCTCCGAGGGGTGACATGAAGCCGTCAGGCCCAGCGTCTCCATCTCCATCGCCAGCAGTTCCTCCGTGCGATACGACGGCGGGACGGGAATCTGCCGCGGAGGCGGCAACATGGCCGTGGGGCCGAAGAGTGAGGTGCGCTCGCGCGACTCCGCGCGCGCACGCGCGTAACGCTCGTAGTCGAGCGTGAGAATCCACAGCAGCTCGCCTCGCGGTCGGTCGAACACGTCGAGCGCGCCGGCGAGCACGAGCCGCTCGGCTTCGTGCTTCTCCACGTCGGTGCGTAGCAGGAGGTCCGTCGGCGAGAGGTACGGCCCCTGCGCGGAACGGATGCGCACGAGCGCGGCCGGCGTGTCGCTTCGCAAGCCCTTGATCTGATCCAGGCCCAGACGCAGCACGCCGAGCTGGCCCCGGGGCCCGCTGTCGGATCGATTCACGCACGGCAGCTCGATGCGACAGCCGAGCCGGCGGGCCTCCTCGACGTACGCGCGGGCTGCGTAGAACCCGCCGCCGTTGCGCAGCACGGCCGCGAGGTACGACGCGGGATGACGCGCCTTGAGGTAGAGCCCCTGCCACGAGATGCGGCTGTACGTCGCTGCATGGGCCTTGTTGTAGGCATAGGCCGAGAACCGGCGGATGTCGTTCCACACGCACGCCACGACGTCGTCCGGAATGCCGCGCCCCCGCGCGCCGTCTCGAAAGTTCTTCTCCAGCTCCGGCAGGTCTTCCGGTTCGCGCTTCTTGCCGAGCGCGCGGCGCAGGAGATCGGCCTGCGCGAGATCGAAGCCGGCGAGCGCCGAGGCCACGCGCAAGGTGTCCTCTTGGTACAGCATGACGCCGTACGTGGTCGCGAAGAGCGGATCGACATCCGGATGAATGCGGCTCGGAGGTTCCTCCCCGCGTCGCCGCCGGACGTAGGCGTCCTTCATGCCCGACCCGGATGGTCCCGGGCGGATCAACGAGAGTGCGATCATGGCGTCCTCTTGGTTCTTCGCACCCATGCGCACGACGAGGTTGCGCATGCCGGGGGACTCGACCTGGAAGCAGCCGAGCGTGTGGCCGCCGGCCAGCAACGCCGCGGCCTGGGGATCCTCTTCCGGTACGGCGTCGAGATCGATGACCCGGCCGCTGTCGGTTCGCACGTCGCGTACGACGTCGGCGATCACCGCCAGGGCGCGGTTGCCCAGCAGATCGATCTTCACGAGGCCCGTGTCCTCGACGCCGTGCATGTCGTACTGCGTCACGACGAGGCCCTTCGCCGAGCGCTCCAGCGGTAGCGTGTCGTCCAGGCGGCCGTCGCCGATGACGATGCCGCCCACGTGAATCGAGAGATGGCGCGGGAGTCCGTGCAGGGCGCTCGCCGCGCGCAGAAGCCCCTTCCAGGGTTTCTCGTGGATCGGCAGGCGCGCGATTTCCGGCGGCAAGCGGCGCACGTCCAGATCGCCCTCGAGGCGCCACGGCAGCTCCTTCACGAGCGCGCTGACTTCAGTGGGCGGCAGCCCCATCGTCTTGGCGGCCTCGCGCACCGCGGAGCGCGCTTGAAAGGTGATGTGCGTGGAGATCATCGCCACGCGGTCTTCGCCGTACGTGTCGTAGGCGTGCTGGATGACGGCGTCGCGTCCGCGCCAGTCGATGTCGAGATCGATGTCGGGGCAGTCGCGCCGAGCCGGCGACAGGAAGCGCTCGAATGGCAGGTCGAAGCGCAGGGGATCGACCGACGTGATGCCCAGCGCGTACGCCACGATCGAGTTCGCCGCGGAGCCGCGCCCGACGACGGGAATGCTGCGGTCGCGCGCGAACTCAGCCAAGGCGTGAACGATGAGGAAGTAGTCCGCGAAGCCGCGCATTTGGATCACGCGCAGCTCGCGCTCAAGACGCGCGAGGGCGTCGGCGCGAATGCGGCCGTACCGGCGGGTGAGGCCCGCGAGGCAGAGCGACGCGAGTCGCGCGTAGGCGGCCTCGGTTGTGGGGGCGCCGTCGGGTTCGCCGAGCATCGCTGGATCAAGCGCGGGTAGGCGTGGTCGGGCGGGCTTGTCGAGCCGGAAGGTGCAGCGTTCGGCGATGGCGATCGTCGCGGCCGCGACCTCGGGGCGCTCGCGAAAGGCGTGCGCCGCCTCGGCGGGCGGGAGCAGCCACGCGCTGGGCGGCGCGAGATCGAGCGGCCGGCC
>JAQBWE010000195.1 GCA_027625315.1 Planctomycetota bacterium | reverse complement strand
TGGCCGCGGCCGACCGCAAGCGCTCCGCAATGCGCTCGCCATCGCGCGTACCCGCGAGACCCGGCCAAGCCTGCGCTAGGATCGCGCGTTGGCGCGCCGGGTCGGCTTCGCCGGCCACCGTCTCCCACACCCTCTGGTTGGCCTCCGCGCTGCCCGCCTGAACGCGCTCATCGAGTGTCCGCCACCGGCTCTTGACGTCGGCGTGCATCGCCTCGTGGGTCAAATCAAAGGCGCGCAGGAGCCGCTGCGCCTGTCCAAAGTGCCCCCGCGCCACCAGCACGCCGACCTCGCGCTCGAGCCGATCGCAGTCGCCCAGATCCTCCTCACGCCGCTCCTGATCAAGGCGATCCAGGCCGCGCCGGATCTTCTGGGCGAACTCCTCGTTGCCGGGCAGCTCGCGCCGCAACTGCAACAGCCGGAACCGTGCCTCAGAACGCGGAATCTGCGTGAGTTGACCTAGGAGGATGTTGACTTCGTCCTCCTTGCGATGCTCGTAGGCCTCACGGTCTCTCAGCTTCTCTAGATAGCGATCCAGCGTGGAGATCCGCGGGTCGTTCGGGAAGCGCGCGGCAAACTCGTCGCGTTCGCGCTGGAACGCGTCGGCGCCGTCGACAATCTTCTCCAGGGCGCGGAGCGCCTCGAGATGGGCGTCCTTGCGGCCGGAGGCCTTCTTGGCCTTGGCCCCCAGCCAGACCTCCACCGCCAGGAACCCGAGCGCGGCGACTGCGATCACGAGGAGACCGCGCGTGATGCCGGCGCGATCCGAGGGCGCGCCGCGTCCGGTCTCGAGGGCACTGCGCTCCCACGGGGGCGTGTCGGCCACGCGCGCGGCGGTCTCCGTGGCCTCGACGGCCGGCGCAGCCGCCATCGACGAGGCCGGGGCTGAGGGCGTCAGCTGCAACGTGCCGCCGATCAGGCCACCGAGCGCCGCGGGCGCCGCGTTGCGCAGCGCGATCGTGGTGTCGCCGATGCGCAGGGTGTCGCCGATCTCGAGCACCCGGCGCAGGATGCGCGTCTCGGGCTCCGCGACGAACCACGTGCCATTCGAGGAGTCGTGGTCATCGGCCACGACGCGGCCCTCGCGGTCCTGACGAACCGTCAGGTGCTTGCGCGAGGCCTTCTTCTCGGTCACGAACACCGTGCACTCGTCGCTGCGACCGATCGTGATCGGCTTCTCGGTGACGAGCAGGACTTGCTCCGGCGCGCCGGGACAACGGATGACGAGTTCGGCCATGGGGAATCAACCTCCGCGGGGACGCCGCCTCTACTCTCAAGCGGCGTGCCATCCTCGCCAGCACAATCGAAGCCGTAACCCGTGAAACAACACAGCCTTACGAATTCCGCCGTATCCGCCACGCGCGCCCAGGCGCACGCTGTCAAGCGGGGCTTCAGTCGCGCTTGACGACCAGGCCGTAGTTGTCGATCTTCGAGTCGAGCGTGGGCCGGCTGACACCCAGGAGTCGGGCGGCGCGCGCCTTGCGACCCTCCGACCGATCCAGGGCCTCCTGGATCACCTGGCGCTCGAGCGCCTCTGTCACCTCTTTGACCATCTCCTTGAGGGGCTTCTTGCCCAGCTCGTGGAGCGCCGGAGGATCCTCGCGCGTACCGCGCACGGCCTCGCTGAGGACGAGCGGCACGATCACGCGGTCCGAGAGCGCTGCAGCCCGCTGGACCTCGTTCCGAAGCTCGCGCACGTTGCCCGGCCAGTGGTGCCGCTGCAATGCGGCCATGGTGTCTTCGCTGATGCTCTTGGGCCCCTCGTCCCCGCCGAACTCATCGAGGAAGGCACGCACGAGGAGCGGCACATCCTCGCGCCGATCACGCAAGGGCGGCAGATCGACGCGGATCACGTTCAGCCGATAGTAGAGGTCCTCGCGGAACCGCCCCTCCTCGCACAGCTTGCGGAGGTCCTGATTGCTGGCCGCCAGAATGCGCACGTCGATCGAGACCGTGCGAGTGCCGCCCACGCGCCGCACTTCCTTCTCCTGAAGCACGCGCAGCAGCTTCTTTTGCATATCCATCGGCATGTCGCCGATCTCGTCCAAGAAGAGCGTGCCGCCGTTGGCGGCCTCAAACAGACCCTTGCGGTCCGCCGTGGCCCCCGTGAAGGCACCCTTCATGTAGCCAAAGAGCTCGCTCTCAAGCAGGGTCTCCGGAATGGCCGCACAGTTCTCGCTAATGAATGCGGCGTTCTTACGCGCGCCATTGAAGTGAATCGCCCGGGCGACCAGTTCCTTGCCCGTTCCACTTTCGCCGTGGATCAACACGGGCACTTCGCTGTCGGTCACACGATCCAGCAGGCGGAACACATCGCGCATGCGTCGACTCTGCCCGATGATGCTGCTGTAGGAGTATTTGAGGGGTGCCTGGTCCAAGTCACGCAACACGTGATCCTTGACCTCCATGAGTTCGGCACTCGTGCGAGCTACGCGATCCGAGAGGATGCGGTTGAGTTCCTCCACCTCGGACTTCGCGGCGGTGAGTTCTTCGAGCCGCGTCTCGTTTGACGCGTGCAGCATCGCGTTCTGTAGCGCAATGGCCGCCTGGTCCGCGAACAGCGCGACGAGCTTCAATTGGTCGTCCTTGAAGACGCCGCGCTCGAAGCGATTGTCGAGATAAATGGTCCCAGCCATCCCATCGGTACCACGCACCGGGGCGCACATCACCGAACGCAACCGCATGCTCACGATGCTGTCGGAGCCGCCGTAGCGTTCGTCCAGCGGGGCGTCATTGACGATCACTGGCCTGCCGTGCTTGCGGGCCTCGCGCTCGATGGTGGTGCTGACCTTCGCCACCGCGTTGCTGATCTCTTCACGGTCGAAATTCCGGGCCGCCATCACCTTGCGCGTGCGCTTGCCAGCTTCGCCGGCCTCCATCAGGATGAAGAAGCCGCGCTCGGCCCCGGTGAACTGGATGAGCGCATCCACGATCATCTCGAACACCTGCCGCGGCTTACGCGCGGCCACCATGGCGCTCATGACGCGCTGCAAGTGCTCAGCAGCCTTCAACTCTCGCGATGTGACGAGCATCCCCGGCCGCCCGAGCTTGGCCGTGGCCTCGGAGAACTGCTCAGCCAACTGCTCCAGCCCGCGCTCCCGCGTGCGGGCCCACGAGCGCTCGACGAGGGCGCGGACCTGGGTCATTTGGTCCTCGGCCTCGCCTGAGGTGACGAATCGAAACACCGCCCGCCCCAGGCGCACGCGGTCGCCGTCCTCGAGCTTGCGCTGCTTCACGAGGACCTCGTTCACGAAGGTCCCGTTGCGACTACCGAGGTCGACGACCTTCCAGCCGCGTCCCGACGGTTCGATCACACAGTGATTGCCGGAGAGGCTCAGGTCACCCAGGCGGACGTCGGAGCCCGTCCCGCGCCCTACCCGGAGTGGCGCGTCACCAAGCGGGAAGCGCTGGATACCGTCCGGGCCCTCGTAGAGCAGGACCGGACCTTCACGGTGGTCCGTGATCGACTGCGTGTCCTTCGTGGTCACGAGAGCCGCTCCAATCGTGCGTGGCGCAGCAGGATCTGCTTGCGTCCGTGCGTGTCGAAATCAATGGTGACCCGCTCGTCGGAGCCGTCGCCACCGAGCGACTCCAGCAGACCCGGACCGAAGTACGGGTGCTGGACCCGCATGCCAGGCGCCAGCGACGAACCTGTCTCGCGCACGATGTCCTCGCCGTACGAGGAGGGCGGCGGCAGCTCGCCGGCCCCGGCGCCCCACTCGACCGGCGCCCCCCATGCGGCGTGGTCTTCCCGCGCCAGCACGTGCTCGGGAATCACGTTGAGATAGGGACTGGCCACGCGCGGCTCGTCGCCCATGTACGTCTGGCGGCGAGCGGCATGGGTGATCACCAGCTCCTCCCGCGCGCGCGTCATCGCCACATAGAAGAGTCGCCGCTCCTCTTCCTCAGAGGCCGGATCGCCCAGGTTGCGTCCGTGGGGGAAGTGGTTCATCTCGGCACCCACGATCAACACACAGGGGAACTCAAGGCCCTTCGCCGAGTGCACGCTCATGAGCGTCACGCGGCCGCTCTCGCCATCGTAGCCATCCTGATCGCTGACCAGGGCGGCCCGCTCCAGGAAGGTCGCCAGGTCGCCCTCGGGCTCGCGCTTCTCAAACTCGCGCGCGTACGCCACGAGCTCGCGCACGTTCTCCAATCGACTCCGGTCCAGGATGTCGTCGCTGTCTTCAAGCGTGGCGTAGTACCCACTGCCTGTGAGCAGCACGTCCAGGATGGGCGCCACCGGCGCCCGCGGCATCGCCCGCACGCGATCCAGCAGTGCGAGCAGGCGCTCGACCCCGGCCACCGCGCGCTTGGACATGCCGGACTCGCGCGCGGAACACGCCGCCTCCGCCAGCGCGATCCCGCGTGCGTCGGCCAATACGCGCAGCTTCTGCAACGAGGCGGCGCCGACCCCACGACGCGGCGTGTTGACGATGCGCAGGAACGCCGCCTCGTCCTTGGGATTGGCCACGAGGCGGGCATAGGCGAGCGCGTCCTTGACCTCACGGCGCTGGAAGAACTCAGTACCCGCCACGACGACGTACGGCAGCCCCGCCTGGCTCAATGCCATCTCGACGCCGCGCGACATGGCATTGACGCGGTAGAACACCGCGATGTGGTCGAGGCGCCGGCCCTCGCGCTGCCAGGTGGCGGCCAGGTGGGCGGCGATCCGCGCTTCGTCCTCGCCGTTGCGCGCCCGAATCACGCGGACGGCGGCCCCGTCCCCCGCCTCCGTGTACAGGCGCTTCTCGTGCCGCTCGCGGTTGACGGCGATCACGGCCTCGGCCGCCGCCAGGATGCGCGCAGTCGAGCGGTAGTTCCGCTCAAGCAGGACAGTCTCGGTCTCGGGAAAGTCCTGGTCGAAGTCGAGGATGTTGCGCACGGCCGCGCCGCGCCAGCGGTAGATGCTCTGGTCGGGATCCCCGACGACGGTGATGCCCGCATCCGGCCCCAAGAGATTCATCAGGATGTCGCGCTGCACGACGTTCGTGTCCTGGTACTCGTCCACGAGCACGTGGGCAAACCGTTCGCGTACTTGGGTCGCGACCGCCTCGGACTCCTGCAGCAGCCGCAAAGCCTCGAGCAGCAGGTCGTCAAAGTCCAGCAGCTGCGCCGTGCGCAGCCGCCGCGCGTACTCCTCCGCCACCGTGTCGAACGTCGCGGCGGCGCCCGGATGCGTCAGGTCCACAGGCGTTCGCCCGCCGCCGCCGTTCTTACGATGCGAGATCATCGAGAGCGCATCCACGGGCCGCAGATCGGACGTCTCGAGTCCGCGGTCTCTGTAGATGGACTTGACCACACTGATCTGGTCGTCGCGATCCAGGATGGTGAAGCCGGTGTCGATCCCGATCTCGTCGCCGTGGCGCCGGAGGAGGTAGGACCCGAATCGATGGAAGGTGCCGGCCCAAACTTGCGACCCGCCGGGCAGCGCCTCAAGCCGGCGGCGCATCTCATCCGCTGCCTTGTTCGTGAACGTGATGGCCAGCACGCGCCACGGCTCGATGCCCTGTGCGATCAGCCACGCCACCCGCCGCGTCAGCACGCGGGTCTTGCCGGTCCCCGCGCCAGCGACTACGAGCAGGGCCGGCCCAGCGTGGGTCACGGCTCGCCGCTGGGCCGCGTTCAGGTCCACCAAGAGGCGTTCCGGATCCTCGAGGGTGTAAGGGCTGTCGAGCATGACGCCCGGGATTGTAAAAGGGACCTACCCCCCAGGGCCAGGGGCAGCCGGGGGCGAGTCAGGCTGAAACAGGGCTCCCGGACCCGACCGGAAGTTGGTGCCCGGGGCTGGCCGCCCTACATTCCGCCGTTCGACCGCCCCGCCGAGGCACGCGCCCGCCACGGGGCTGCCCCGCCCAGACGAAGGACGACCGCCATGCCCCGTGTATGCCAGATCAGCGGCAAGAAGACCACCTCCGGCCGCACCTACACCACGCGCGGTCTCGCCAAGAGCAAGGGCGGCGTCGGCAAGAAGACCACCGGCAAGACCCTGCGCACGTTCAAGCCCAACATCCAGCGCGTCCGCGCCGTGGTGAACGGCCGCGTAGTGCGCGTCAAGGTCGCCGCGAAGTTCCTCAGCCGCGGGATGGTCACGAAGCCCGTCAAGCGCAAGCCCAGCCGGGACGACGCGTAGTGCCCCCCCCAAGCGCGGCGATGCCGCGCTTGGGTCCCGACAACAATGCGACCGGTTCATGCGCGCTGCGCCAGCTCGCGCGCGTAGCTCGTGGCGCCCCGCATCAAGGTGTATCAGCGCGGCGATGCC
>JAQBWE010000194.1 GCA_027625315.1 Planctomycetota bacterium | reverse complement strand
GAGCTGGCCGTCCAGAACGGCACCGCGTCGGGGTGGACCAAAGCCTATCGCGTCCTCGAACGAGAGCCCTCCGACGATGCGTGCGTCCTCGCTGAAGTCGCCAACTCGGCTACCGCCATCACGCACCGCTCCGGCTGAAGTGCCCGCGAATATCGAACAGATTTCGCGGTATCCCACCATCCTCGCTATGGCAGCAGGTGACGGCGCATGGCGGTCGCGTACTCTTCCGTGTGTGGAGAACCGCCGAGTGGACCGTCCGCCAATACCGCGTTCCATTTCGTTGAGACGAGTTCCCCTCGTGAGAGCGTCTTCTGCGCCACATCGACGGTGAAGCGATACCAGCCGTCCGGGAGCCACACGGCACCGTCCACAGTCGTCTGTGTCACGGAGTCGAAGACGACCCCGTCCAGGGCGGCACGATGCGGGTCGTCTCCGAAAACGCGGCTCCTGCTGTCAAGGCTCAGGCGAACGTCCTTGTCGAAGTACGTGAGCCAGACTTCCGTGAAGTCGGCGGCGACAACACAGTCCGTGCCGGGGACTTCTGCGGCGGCCATGATCGACCAATCCAGGGTCCGGAGCAGCGAGCGGGCCGCCACGTCGACTACGTACCCGCGCCCTCCCGAGACAACGAGTACGACACGGGCCGACAGCGCACACACAGAGCAGAAAAACCCGTCGCCAGCACCGAAGACGCCCAGCCACGGCGCTTCATCCCCGGGACCTTCAAACCGGACCCAGACATTGCAGCGTGCGGAGGCACACCCCGACCACTCCGCAAGCCTGCCCGACGGAGGCTTGAAGGTGAGGAGCGTCGTCGTCATTCCAACTGTTCCGCGTCCGAGGTCCCGGCTCCGGCAGACTATTGCGGATCTCAGGCTTCGACTGTTGAGGACTGTACGACTACCGCTCGCTGTGGGCAACCGACAAGAAGAACAGTTGAGATCGGGCCATAGATGCGCAGTCCGCGCTCTGGCACCGCTGCCGGCTTGAGCGCGACCCCTCCTGAAGCTGGAGGCCTGGCGATGCCAGGACCAAGTAGATTCGTCGAGGAAGACGTGACGCGGCTGAGCCGCGTGGTGAACGCCGCGGTGGCGTTGCTGGAGATCATCGAGCGCACGAGGGACGACGACGAGGTCACCGGGATCGCCCCGCGCGCCCTCCGCGCGTAGCGGGACTTCTGTCGGATACGCGCGGGAAGCCAGGCAGCCCAGACCCTACGGCACCTCCCCCAGGTGCTCATCGAGCAGCGCGCGTTGCTCCGCACTGAGGTCGGGGCCGTCGCGCCAGGCGTTGAATGCGTCGGTGAGGGCGCGGCCGAGCACGCCGAGCGCGCGGTCGGTCTCGGCATCGCCCGCGAGGCGCGCACGACGATGCCTCGTCGCGAGTTGAGTCATGAATCGACGGTAGCGCTGCTCGAGAGGCTCCTGAAGGCGCGCGTCAGCTTCCACGCGCAGGGACTTGTGGAACCTCGCGGCGAGTTGGCGCCCCGGCAACGCGTCATCCGGGACGCGTTCGAACTGGAGTCGCTGTCGGATGCGGCGGGCGTTGCGCAGGATCAGCTGTACGGCGCGGTGGAAGACCTGATCCGTGATGCCCTTCGCGCTCAGTTCGTTCTCGACCTCGATCGCCCTGGACTGGATCTCGCGGCTCATCGTCTCAAGCCGATCCCGCACGGCGGGCCAGGCGAACCGGCACTGCTCCGCGAACCGCTTCCAATGACACAACTGGATCCCATCGATCTCGCCCTCGCCCCCCACGTTCATGGCGAGCCTGGTCTCCATGTTCAGTGACTCGTCTTCCCGGTAGGTGAACGTGCTCACGAGGTCGTACAGGGGTGCGAGGCGCATGCCCTGGGGCGTGTGCAGGATCGAGAAGTTCTTCGCATGAGCGTCCGTGTTGCCCACGAGGTAGTTGAAGATCACCGCGTCGAGCATGCGCAACCTGTCGGCCGCCGGCGCGTCAAGCTCGTCGATGACATCCAGGAAGCACCGCACGTGCCCGGGACCTCCCTCGCTCTCGTACTTCTTGTCCGGGCGGACGCCCAGTGCCTGGCAGAAGTCCTCCTGATGCAGGCGACGGATGCTGCCGTCCTCCTCGCGCACGCGGTCGTAACGCTCGATCAACAGGTAGGGGATGCCCTGCGCCGTGGCGTACAACACCGGCGGGACGTCCAGGCCCATGCGTCGGGCGAGCTTGAGGCAGTACGTCTCGATGAGGATCAGGGCCGGGAACCGGTCGTCGAGCTCGGGCTTGATGATGTGCGTCGAGGGCGCATCGCGCGGCAAGGCCAGGCGACCGTCCTCGGCGACGTACAGCGCTGTCTTGCTCTGCGCACCCGCGAGCGAGAGGCGTAGCTTCTCCGGCGCCGCGAGCAGCGGCTGGCGGCGGAGCGCCCTGAGCTCGGCCGCGAGCGCGACCTCGTCGAGGAAGGCGGAGGGGGCCTTGGCCTCCATCGGCGGATCCTCGCCCTCGCGCACGAGCGTGACGGCTCCCGGGAACTCCCGACCCACGGCCTTCAGCAACTGGAACAGCTTGTGGGGCGTGAGGTTGAAGGCCTTGGCGATCTGCTCGCGCGTCTCCGCGTCGTCCGGCAGGCCGCCCAGGAACCAGGCCTCGGAGCGCCGCTTCTCGAACGGACCCTCGGCGAGCGGCATGCACAGCGAGAGCCGGTGCGCGCCCGGCGCGCGGCGCCACGCCTCGAAGTAGTCGAAGGTGACGAGGCCGTGGGCGTCCTGTTGCAGCCGGCCCGCGGGTCGGCCGTACAGGTAGACGATCAGCGTTTCCTCAGCCATGGCGACGACCCGCCGTGAGGTGGATGCCGAGCATCGTCGCCACGTGCAGCGCGAGCCCCAGCTGGGCGGTCTCCTTTCCGCGCTCCAGGTCGACCAGGAAGCCGATGCTCGTGCCGCTCGCCGCGGCCAGCTGCGGTTGGGTCAGGCCCTGGCGCTTGCGCGCCTCCATGACCATTCGGCCCCAGTCGGCCGGCGTCCGGATGCGGCGGGGCAGGTCGTCGGTCGTGCCCATGGTGGGTCCCCCGAGGATGGCTTGAATTGCACGATCGTGGTATCGGACGCGACCCGGGGTCGCTTGCGGTCCGAAATTCTACGATCGTGACATTCTAGGCCTGTGGAGCGGGGGCGGACACGAAATTCTACGATCGTGACATTCTCACGCCGGGGCGCCCTCTGGGGCAAGAAACGGCACGATCGTGCAATTAGCTGGGGCGCTTGGTGCCCGGAGATCAGCGTTCCCTTGCATCGCAAGAGTAGCGCCGTCGGTGCGCCAGTGGTGCGCGGCGACTTCGCCAGGGCACCGAAGCGCCTGCGAGCCAGGGTTTGTGGCGGATCGACAGGCGGTTTCCAGAACCGGCAAGATCCGAAAGGGCCTTCCAGGGTTCGGACCCCTCTCCCTCCGCCACTCAGACGGCTCCGCCGCCCACGATCTCCAGCAGGTCCATCAGTCCGATCGCCTCCACGGAGTCCCCGAGGGGATAGCGCTCGTCCCCCGGGTAGAGGACGAACGCCTGCCCCGCGCCGATGTCGGCGCAGGCGTTGTGGAAGCCCCGGGATGCCTTCGGGCTGAGACTTCGCTTGATCTCGATCGCGATCGGGTCATGACCCTCCGGTTCGAGAATCAGGTCGATCTCCGCGCCGGCCGCGGTGCGATAGAAGCAGGCCTGCACGCCATCCGGTGCCGTGTTGAGGATGTTCTCGATGAGGAACCCTTCCCAACTCGCACCGACGATTGGATGCCCAAGCAGCGCTTCCCGATCTCCGATGCCCAGCAGTTGGTGGAGCAGGCCGGAATCGCGAACGTAGACCTTCGGGGATCGCGTCAGCCGCTTGCCCGTGTTTCGATGCCAGGCTGGCAGCCGGCGGACGAGCAGGAGATCGACGAACAGGTCCAGGTACTTGGCGATGGTCTTGCCGTCGACGGCGAGACCCCGTGCGAGACTCGCCGCGTTGTGCAGCCCCCCCTGGTGATGCGCCAGCATGGTCCAAAATCGGCGCAAGGTCTCGGCCGGAATCCGTGGGCCGAGTTGGGGGATGTCGCGCTCCAGGTAGGTGCGAATGAAGTCTCGCCGCCACCGACCGCTTGCGGCTCCCGAGCGCGCGAGGTAGCTCTCCGGGAAGCCCCCGCGCAGCCACAGGCGATCCACGTCTTCGACCTCGCGGACCGAGAAGGGGGGGAGCTCAAGGTACGAGATGCGCCCGGCCAGGGTCTCGCTGCTCTGGCGTAGCAGGTCGGGTGAGGCCGATCCCAGGACCAGGTAGCGGCCCTGTCCCTGCCCCCGGCGGCGGGCCTCGTCGATCAGGCCACGCAAGACCGCGAACAGGCCGGGAACGAGGTGGATCTCATCCAGGATCACCAGCTTGTCCAGATGCTCGCGGAGGTAGAGCTCGGGATCGCTCAGCCTGTTGCGATCCGAGGGCGATTCCAGGTCGAGGTAGGCCGAGGGGCGCGGACGAAGTCGGATTCCTTCAGCGCGTGAAGAGCCCAGAGGGTGAACTGTTTCGCAAGGTCGCGGAGCAAGGCCACTACGCAGGCCGTACGCGACCTACGGGGACACGCCAAGGGCTTTACGCCAGCACCGCCGATGGGCGCATCCTCGGCGCCCTGAATCACAACGATCCCGCGCGCGTCGCGGCCATGTTGGAGAAGGCCTGGGCCGCGTGGCTCGCACTGCCTTCGCAGGACCGGGCGCCGGGTGCTGCCGGAGATGTGCTCGAGAACCGGCAGCGAATGGAACAGCGCTTTCCCGATGGCGGCCTCGTGCTGCGCGTCTACGCGCGCGATCTGCCGCGCGAGGACCAGGGTGCAGGCGCGACCGATTGGCGTGCGCGCGCGTGGAACCTCGACTACGCGTGGTTCCGCGCGGCCGAGGCCAAGGCGTGCGTGCCGACGGATGCGCGCGTGGGCGCCGAGCAGGTTTGGCCTTTGGAGCTCGCCGATCGCGTGCTGCGGGTCCATCTCGTGGACAACGTGCGCGGCCAAACCTACCCCGTGAAAGCCGAGGAGGTCGAGCGCGCGCAACTGCGGAGTACGGTGACGGCCATCGAGGCAGGCGTCCTCGTGCTGCGGATCACGGGTGAAGTGCGCTGGGTCGCGCAGGGTGCGTGGCGGGTCGGAGGCATGGAGGCCAAGCCGACAGCGCAGGAGCGCGGGCTCGATGCGCGCGTACTCGGCACGGCGCGCTTTGACCCCACCACCGGGCGCTTCACGGCCTTTGATCTCGTGGCGGTCGGCACGCGCTGGGGCGCGACGCAGTACAACGGTCGCACCGACGATGAAGCCCCCGCGCCGATCGGTTTCGTGCTCGAGTTGGCCGGCGACAGCCCGGCCGAGCGCGTCGCGCCTGCGGGCTTCTGGAACTACCGCGGCTACTGATCCCGCGCATCGGCTACGGCTGCGCGCACATGGCAGCCTTCCAGGTGATCGTTGACCAGCCCCATGGCCTGCATGAACGCGTAGACGGTGGTGGGGCCGACGTAAGTCCAGTCGCGCCGCTTGAGCTCGCGACTGAGAGCGATGGACGTCGGCGTCTTGCCCAGCGTCATCAGCGCCGCCTTCGTCATGCGCTTGGGCCGCTCGGTGGGGGGCGGCACGAACTGCCAGAACCAGGTGGCGAGGCTGCCGTGCTCCGCGATGAGTTCGAGCGCGCGCTTCGCGTTGTGGATCGTCGACTCGATCTTCCCGCGGTGGCGGAC
The DNA here is from genome assembly GCA_027625315.1 of Planctomycetota bacterium. Lineage (GTDB taxonomy): Bacteria > Planctomycetota > PLA2 > PLA2 > JAEUHO01 > JAHEIK01. The sequence goes on along the minus strand of JAQBWE010000194.1, from coordinate 602 downwards.
GATGCCGGCATCGCGTAGGAGCCGTTCGACGCTGCGGCGGTTGAAGCGCGCGACGCGCTCGATGTCGAATTCCGCGAACGCGCGGCGGAAGTTCTCGCGCTTCTTCAGGATCGTCAGCCAACTCAAGCCCGACTGGAACCCCTCGAGGCAGATCTTCTCGAAGAGGCGCCGGTCCTCGTGGACGGGGCGACCCCATTCCTCGTCGTGGTAGCGCCGGTAGAGCGGGTCCAGCCCGCACCACCAGCAGCGCGCCTGCCCGTCCTCGCCCCGCTCGATTCCGTCCGGGATGCCCATAGGCCGGGATCCTACGGCCTCACGCCCACCCCTCTGCGGCATTGCTTGAAAATGAGAATGATTCTCATTATTAGTGACGCAGCCCCGGAGGGACTCCCATGCATCGCCTGGCATCTGCCCTGCTCGCCGCCTTGGTGGCCCTGACCCTGTGGGTCGCGCCGGCCCGCGCGGACGAGGCCACCGAGGCGCGCATTGATCGGCTCGAGCGCCTGCTCGAGGCCCAGTCCAAGCAATTGGAGGTGCTGCGCCAGGAGCTGAGCGCCACGCGCGAGGCCGCCCGCGCCGAGGCGCCGCCCGTCGAGCCGATC
>JAQBWE010000193.1 GCA_027625315.1 Planctomycetota bacterium | reverse complement strand
CCGCGGGCTTACTGCCTCCGCTGGTGGACGACGCCCGGGCGCAGGGCAGCACCGGCATCGGCGGGGGCGTGTACCGCGGCCAAGACGTGCCCAGCCTGCGCGGCGTCTACCTCTACGCGGACTACGGCAGCGGCCGCATCTGGGGCCTGACGCACCAGGCCGGCGCCCTGCAGGCCAATGTCCAGATCAACCAGACCTCCCAGCCCGTGAGCTTCGGCGAAGACGCGCGCGGCGAGGCCTATGTCGTGTCGCTCGACGGCCGGCTGCTGCGATTCCAGGAGCCCGTGGGGGGCGGCAGTCCGCCGGCGTTCCCCGCCACGCTGAGCGCCACGGGTCTGTTCACCGACCTCGCGACGCTGACGCCCGCCGCCGGCGTGATTCCCTACGATGTGAATGCGGAGCTGTGGTCGGACGGCGCGCGCAAGTTGCGCTGGCTGGCGCTGCCGGACGGGCAAGCCATTGGCTTCTCGGCGTCTGCGGCGTGGAGCTTCCCCGCGGGCACTGTGCTGGTGAAGCACTTTGAGCTCGACCTCGTGGTTGGCGATCCGTCCTCCGCGCGCCGGCTCGAGACGCGGGTACTCGTGCGCGAGACGCAGGGCTGGGCTGGCTACACCTATCGCTGGAACGCGGCTCAGGACGAAGCGCTGCTGTTGCCAGATGCCGCCGAGGACGTGTTCTCGATCGCCGACGCGGCGGCGCCGGGGGGCATGCGCCAGCAGACTTGGCGCTACCCGAGTCGCGCCGACTGCCTGCAATGCCACACGGCACCCGCCGGACGCGTCCTCGGGGTGCGGACCGGGCAACTGCACCGAGCCCACACGTATGCGACGCCCGGCGGGCCGGTGGATGACAACCAGCTGCGCGCGTGGAACCACATCGGGCTCTTCACGACCGACATCGGTGACCCGGCGCCCTATGAGGCGTGGCCCGATCCTGCGGGACTGAGCGCGCCGCTGCCCGATCGCGCGCGCGCCTACCTCGCGGTCAACTGCGCGCAGTGCCACCGCGCGGGCGGCACGGCACCTGGCAACCTGGATCTGCGCTGGGGCGTGGCAGACGGCGCGCTCGGCGCGTGGGACGTCGTTCCCGGGCAGGGGGATCTGGGCGTGGCTGGCGCGCGCATTCTGGATCCCGGCGCCAAGGAGTCGAGCGTGCTCTGGCTGCGCATGCAGCGGCTCGACGGCACGCGCATGCCGCGGTTGGGCTCAGGCCACGTGCACGCGGCCGGCGTCGATCTGCTTGGCGCCTGGATCGACGCGCGCTAGCACGCCCCTACGGCACGCGTATCGCGACGCCCTCCGCGCCGTCTTGAATGCCGGGCAGCTCGGTCATTTGGCCGTCCTGCAGTCGCGCGTGCACGGTGTACGTGCCCGGCGGCAGCGCCGGGATGCGGAACGAGCCGTCCTCCGTGACGGCGGCGTACGACTGCCACCCCTGGGCGCCCACGGCCCACACGGCCGTGCCTGCGTCGATGTTCTCGACGCGGCCCGCGATGCCGCGTCCGGTCTTGACTTGCATCGTGATGCTCTGGCCTGCGGGACGTAGCGGCCCCGCGAGGGCGTACCGATCACCCTGACGCGGCATGGCGGCGACCCACACCTCGTCCGCGTCCGGAACGGCGGGCGCGGTCCACGCGCCCTTGTCGTCAAGGCGTACGCGCGCGACCTGCGTGCCGTCCGCGGTATGGAGGCGCACGCGCCAAAGTGCCGCTTCTTCGCCAGCCACGCCCTCGAGGCGACCGCTCAAACTACTCGTCGTGGGCAGGCGGATCTCAATGCCCGTGGCAGGCGGCGTCACCGGCGTCGGCTTGTTCACCGCGACCAAGCCCGCATGGCGCATGAGATGCAGCCGGTAGGGCACAGCGCGCAGGCCCACGAGCTTGAACGCACCCTTCGCATCCACTCGCACCCAGCCGGTCTGACTCGAGCCATCCTCAGTCTGCGCGTACACGAAGCACAGCCTGGCGGGCGGAGCGCCGCCGCCCTCAGCGGGCATCATCGTCGTCGCCCCGGGGGGGAGGACTTGCGGCAAGTGATGCTCGCGGGCGGTGGGCACCGCGACGTAGGCGCCGGCGGGAACGTTCTCGATCCGGTAGGCGCCGTGGGCATCGGTCGTGGCCGGCTGCGTCCGCCAGGTGATGCCCGAATTTGAACCCTGGGTCGGATACAGCAGCACCGTTGCGCCGGCGATGGATTGGCCAGAGGCGCTGTCTGTGACGCGACCGCGCACGACCCCGCCGCGCGCGAGGACGACGTCGTGCGTCGTCGTGGTTCCCGCGGTGATCTGGGGCTGGGCATCCTGCGGATGTCGGTGCGTGTAGGGCAGGAACCCGCGCGCGACCGCTTCCACGCTCGTGATGGCGCCCGCCGTCACGTCCACAAGGCTGTAGCGGCCGTTGGCATCCGTCATGCCTTGGTACGTGACGCTCGAGCGCGGCTCCACGTCGCCCACGCGCACAGTGATCGCGAGGAGCGCGCCCGCCACGGGGGCCTCGGCCGCATCGCTGACCACGCCCGAGAGCGTCGCGCTGCCGCCGGGCATGCGCAGGACGAGCGGGCCCTCGTGCGAGATCGTCGCGCTCACCGCGAGCCGCGCGCCGTCCGACGCGCGCCGCACGTGAAACCACACCTCGCCATGCGGTACGGCGGGCAGGACGAACACACCCGTCTCAGGCGCGGACTCGACACCATCGTCGGACCACGAGCGGTGCGCGCCATCCACCATCGTGCTCTGGGTGGCGCTGACGCGCGCCGCGACCGGCGCGCCGTCGGCGCTGAGCACGCGACCCTCCACGGCGGCGCCACTGCGCACCGTCAAGACGACGTCGACGCTTTCCTTGCCCGCGTGCAAATCGACCGTGGTCTTGAAACCGACCGCGGGTGCCGGCGGCACGGCCTGGACGGCGTACTTGCCTTCCGTCTCGAGCCGCGTGACGAAACGCCCCTGCCCGTCGACGGGCGTCAGCGCGACCATTGGGGGCCGATCCTGCGCCGCGTTGCGAATGCGTTGGATGGTGGCGGCAATCGCCCCTTCGAGATCCGGAACCCACGACTGCGGCTGGCTCGGGTTCCACGCTTCGCCCACCCGGCGAACGCCCACGCGCGTTCCCGACACGCTCGCGCCGTCTACGGTCAGCACGCGCCCGCGGATCGAGAACTCCCCGCGCTGGCCCGACAAGTTCACGGCCCCCGCGATGCCGCTCAGCGCCGGACCCTCCGCGCTCCCATCCTCAGCCACGTGCGGCCCGTCGACCGCGCCCAGGTCGGTCGGGAGCCGAGGCTCGCCTTCCCCGAGCACGAACCACGCCACGGCGGCGACCCCAGCGAGCAGAGCGTTCGCAAGAAACACACGTGCCATGGGCTCACCCTCCCGCCTGAGCGTACCGCGCCGGGTGGGTGGGGCTGGGCTAGGCGTCTTGGTCTTTGGCGAAGGCGCGCTCGAGCTTCTTCAGCCGGCGGGCGATGTCGGGCAGCTGGGGCAGGAACAGGGCCGCTCGCAGCGCGTCCTTCACCGGAATCGCCGGGCTGCCGCCCACCTCGGTGCCATCCGGCACGTCGAACATGGCGCCGGACTGGGCGGCCACCTTGGCCCGCGCGCCGATCACGATGTGACCGGCTGAGGCCGACTGGCCGCCCATCATCGCGTGATCGCCCACGATCGAAGAGCCCGCGAGACCGACTTGGCCGCAGATCACCGCGTGCTTGCCGACCACACAGCCGTGGGCGATCTGCGCGAGGTTGTCGATCTTGGTGCCCGTCCCGACGATCGTCGCGCCCAGCGCCGCGCGGTCCACACAGGAGTTCGCCTGGATCTCGACGTCGTCGTCGATGCGCACCGTCCCGACCTGCGGCACCTTGAGCAGGTGGCCGCGCTCGTCGGGCTCGAAGCCGAAGCCGTCAGCCCCGATGACCGTGCCGTTGTGCACGCTGACCCGGTCGCCGAGGCTGATGCCTTCGCGCAGACTCACATGGCTATGGATCTCGCAGTCCTTACCGATGGTGACGTCGTCGTACACGACCACGTGGGGGTGCAGCGTTGTGCCGTCGCCGATGCGCACGTTCTCGCCGACCACGACATACGCCCCGAGGCCTACGTTCGCACCCACGCTGGCGCTCTCGGCCACGATGGCCGTGGGGTGGCGCCCCGTGCGGCGCGCGCGGGGGGGATGAAACAGCGCCAGCAGTTGTGCGAAGGCGATCCGCGGACGAGGTGTCCGCAGCAGGGGCATCGGCGCCTCGCCGGCGAAGTCGGCGGGCACCAGGGCCGCGCCGGCGCGGCTCGACTTGAGGCGAAGGGCATAGCGGTCGTTCGCCAGAAAGGTCAGCTCGTCCGGCCCCGCCTCGTCGACTGTGTTCAGGGCGGCAATGGGCAGGTCCTGCGCCGGGGGCTCGAGCCCGAGGGCCGCGGCAACGTCGCGGAGCGTGCGGGGCGGGGTCATGGACATGGCTGGGCCTCCGGCGGGGATGCTACCCTCCTCGCCCGTGACCGACGATGCTGCCCCGCCCGCCTCACCGCTCCTGCGCATCGCAGGCTGGTTCTACGCGCTCGTGACGCTGTTCGCCTTCGGCTACGCCGTGTTCGATGGCCTCGTACGCAGCGGACCGCGCGAGGCGTCCGATGCCTTCTTGGGTCTGGCGCTGCCGAGCCTCGGCCTTGCGTTCGCGGGGCTCGGGGTCGGACTCGTGCTGGTCGGCGTGGTGCACGTGGGCATGCGGGCCGTGCCGGGCGTCGACAGGGCGGCGCGCGAGTTCGCGACCATGCTCGGGCCGATCCAGCCGCGCGAAGCGATTTGGCTGGCCGTCTTCTCAGCGGTGGGTGAGGAGTTGCTCTTCCGGGGCGCCCTGTGGACGCATCTCGGCCTCGTGGGCACGAGTCTGCTGTTCGGGTTGGTGCACGTCATGCCGCGCCGCGCGCTCTGGGGCTATCCCATCTTCGCTGCCGCGGCGGGCTTGCTCATGGGCCTGCTGCGTGACGCCAGCGGCAGTGTGTTCCCGCCGATCCTCGCGCACTTTGCCATCAACGCGCTGAACCTCTGGTGGCTCTCCAAGAATCACGCGCGGCTGGTCGGCGCCGCGCCGCGCGTCGATGTCTGAGCCCGGCACGCCGCGCCCGAGCGTCGGGGATCACCTGCGCGTCGCCTGGCTCCTCGTGGGCACCGTGCTGGGGATCGTACCGTTCGTGCTGTTCCTCGCTCTGAGTCCTGTCCTCACGCCCTGGCTGCGCGCGCGTACTCGCCGCAAGCTCCAAGGCGAGCCCGCGCGACCTGCGCCGCCGCCGGCGTTCGACGTGCCCGCGAGCGGCACCGTCTTCGTTGTGGCGGGGGAGGCCTCAGGGGACGTGCTCGGCGCCGCCGTCGTGGCGCGGCTCAAGCAGGACGCTCCGCACGTGCGGGTCCGTGGCTACGGCGGTCCGGCGTTGACCGCCGCGGGTGCTGAACTCGACGAGGACATCGTCGAGCGCGCTGTGATGGGGTTCTTCCCCGTGGTGGCGTCACTTGGGTTCTGGTGGGGCCTGTGCGCCCGCACGCTCGCGCGGCTGCGCGCAGACCCGCCCGACCTCTTGCTCACCGTGGACTTCCCCGGCCTCAACGTCCGCTTGGCGAACTGGGCGCGCGCGCGCGGCGTGCGCACCGTGCACTTCGTGGCCCCGCAGATTTGGGCCCACACGCCCTGGCGCATCCTTCGTTGGCGGGGCGCGGTCGACCGGCTGCTCGCGACGTTCCCCTACGAGCCGGCGCTGTTTGCCGGTGCGGGCATTGCGACGACGTTCGTGGGCCATCCGCTCTTCGAGGAGCCGCTTGCGCCGCCGCGCGGCGCTGTGGACTTCCCGGAACGAGGTCCCGCCTGCGTGGAGCTGTGGCCTGGCAGCCGCCGCAAGGAGATCGATCGCATCGCGCCCCTGTTGGTTGAGGCCGCTTCCGAGGTTGAGCGCGCCCGGCCCGACACACACTTCGTCGTGCGGCTCGCGCGTGAGGCGCATAGCGCCCGGTTCACCCGCGCGGCCACCGCAGCGCGCTGGGCGCCGCGCCACATGACCAGCGTGGTGGGGCGAGAGGGCGCCCCCGTCAACCTGTGGGGCGCGTTGGCCACGAGCGGTACGGCGACGGCGGAGCTCGCCGTGGGTGTGGTCCCCTGCGTCGTCGTCTACCGGCTCGGGTTCATCAGCTGGCTGTTCTCCCACGCGCTCGTGACGGCGCCGTTCATCGCCCTGCCCAATCTCGTACTCGGTCGCCGAGCGATTCCTGAGCGGCTGTGCTTTGCACCCGACTCCGGCGAGCGTGTGGCGCGCGACTTCCTGCGCATCGCGGGCACGGCGGAGGCGTTCGCGCGCACGCGCGCAGATCT
>JAQBWE010000003.1 GCA_027625315.1 Planctomycetota bacterium | reverse complement strand
GCCGCCAGGGCACCCGCGTCGCCCGGCGGCACCCACAGGCCCTCGCCCTCGTGCCGGATGACATCCGGGATGCCGCCGACCGTGGGCGCAATCACCGGTGTGCCGACCGCCAGGGCCTCTAGCAACGAGAGCGGCGTGCCTTCGCTCCGTGAGCACAGCACGACAGCGTCCGCGGCCGCGACCCAGGGCGCGACGTCCGCAACCGAACCGGGGCACGCGATGCGATCCTCAAGGCCGGCGCGCTGAATGTGCGCCCGCACGGAGGCGAGCAGCGGTCCACGCCCCAGCATGGTCACGTGGAACTTGGCCTTGGCCCGCGCGACGGCCTCGACCAGGAGACCCGGCTCCTTGACGGCGACGAATCGGCCCGTCCACAAGAACCGAGGACAGTCGCTGGGTGGCCACGGCGGCGGGCCCGCCTGGGCGCGCGCGCGAAAGCCCGCGGCGTCGAGTCCCGGCCCCACCACGTGCACCTTGGCCGCGGGTAGCACCCGGTGCACGACCACGATGTCGCGCCGCTGCCGCTCCGTCAGCGCGATCGCAGCATCGGTGTAGCGACTGAGCATCCGCTCGCCAAGCCGAGCAAGCATGCCGCCCGGCCAGGGAGCCTCGAAGTGGTGCCCGTGAAAGGTGTGTACCGCAGGCACGCCCGCCAGGTGCGCGGCAACACGCGCGAACATCCCGGCCTTCGCTGTGTGCGAGTGGACAACGTCGGGCCGGTGGTGCCGGACCAGCGCCGCGATCGCCTTCATCGCGCGTGGGTCGGCCGATGGATCGATGCCGGGACGTAGTGCGCGCACCACGATCACCTCGGCGCCGTGGGCCTCCAGCTCGCGCGTACCGTCCGGTTCCTGCCGCCCCACCTGGCCTGTGATGACGGGCCCCGTCCAGCCCAGCCGGGCGAGTTCGGGAACCAGGGCGCAGAGTTGGCGCAGGGGACCGCCGCGGTTCAGGCGGGTGATGATGCGAAGGACGGTGCCACTCACACGGTCCAGGGTACGCGCGGGACCCGCGCGCGCGTCTACCGCACCGCCCGGGCCAAGGCGGCGATGGCGCGTTCCACGCCCTGGTCGTCCACGTCGTAGTGTGTGACGAACCGTAGGACCTCCGGCCCCGTGGCGAAGGTGAGGACGTTCGCCTCCGCGAGCGCGGCTTGCACCTTGGCCGCATCCCGGCCCGGTAGACGAACAAACAGGATGTTCGTCTGGGGCGGGCCGAAGGGCAGCTCCGCAGCACCTGTGGCCAAAAAGCCCTCGGCCAGCCGCGCGGCACGCGCATGGTCCTCGACCAGTCGCTCACGCCCGGTTCGCAGCGCGATCAGAGCTGGGGCGGCGAGCACGCCGACTTGCCGCATGCCGCCGCCGAGCATCTTGCGCACGTCGCGAGCGCGCGCGATGAAGGACTCGTCGCCGGCCAGCACGCTGCCGATCGGGGCACCCAGGCCCTTCGACAGGCAGACCATCACCGAGTGCGCCGTGGCAGCCCAGCTGGCGAGCGGCACGCCCGTGGCGGCCGTGGCGTTCCACAGGCGCGCACCGTCTAGGTGCACTGAGGCGCCGCGCTCGTCGGCTACGCCCCGCAGCGCACGCAGGTGCTCGAGCGGCACGATGGCGCCGCCGTGGAAGTTATGCGTGTTCTCTGTCGTGAGCAGCCGACAGGCGGGCCGATGCCCCCCGGCGGGGCGGAGTGCCACGCGCGCCGCCTCCGGATCGACGCGCCCGCCGGGTGCGGGCAGCGGGCGGGCCTGTACGCCGGAAATGCCGGCGAGCCCCGCCATCTCCCAGTCGTACGTGTGGCTCGTGTCTCCCACGGCGACTTCCTCGCCGGGGCCTGTGTGCAGCCGCACGGCGATCTGGTTGCCCTGCGAGCCGGAAGGCACGAACAACGCGGCCTCTTTGCCGAGCAGCTCAGCTACCTCGTTCTCGAGCTGTACGACAGTGGGATCATCCCCCAGCACGTCGTCGCCCACGATGGCCTCAGCCATCGCCCGGCGCATGGCCGCGGTCGGCCGCGTCACCGTGTCGCTACGGAAGTCCGCCGGCGTCGAATCACCCGCCACTGAGCTCGAGTCACTCGCCACTGACGATGTCATCCTCGGTGTTGAACTCACCATCCGGACCGGCTGAGATGATCAGGAACTCGCGCGTCTTCTCGTCGAGCACGTGCAGTCGGAACGACGCACCCCAAGGGTCACGCGGCACGCTGGCGGCGATGTCCTCTGAGACCAGCTCGTTCAGATCGACCGGCATGCGCTTCTTGTTCAGCACGAACACGCGGACGTAGCTGCCGACCTGCTCCGCCTGGAGACGAGCCAATCGGGTGGCGCCGTCTTCCTCTTCCATCGGCATGTCCATGGGCTCGAGCATCTCGATCTCCATGCCGTCGAAGGGATCCCGCGAGCCCGCCATGACGAAGTAGGCGGCGCCCACGCCGACGCCGATGGCCATCGCCCCGAGCAAGGGCAGCGGACCGTGCACACGGATCGCGATGCCGTCCTGGTTCCACGTCGTGAAGCCGGCCATGCTGCGGAAGTAGGGTCGGGCGGTCCGCGCGGCGGGCAGCTGCGCCCAGTCCAGCGCGAACGGCATCTGCTCCTGCAGCATGTTGGGCTTGACCGCGGTCTGCAGCAGCGGCACCGCTGTGTCGTAGATCAGGCTCATGATCGCCTAGAGGTCGAGGTAGCTCATCGCGCCGGCCGTCTCCGGCATGACGCGCATCAGCGCCTGGAAGTCCTCCTGGGCCGCGAGCCCACCCCCGGTCTGACTGCCGTGTCGCAGCACGACTTCCTTCATCGCGTGCGGGACGAGTGTGATCACCCACCAGCCGTCGAGCAGAGTCCAGGTCGGCGTGAACGGAATCACGTCGTCGCCCTGCGCGGCTTGGAGATCCAGGAGATGCAGCCGCTGGCCTCGGTACTCCAAGACGCGCGTGCTGGCGATGACCTCGCCCTCCTCCGTCAACATCCCAGCGAGCCCGGCCATCGCACGCTCGAGCACACGCTCGTACGCCGCCGGATCCTTCGCTTTGAGGAACAGCGCGAGCTCGGGATACAAGCCGCCGCTCTCCGGCATGGTCATGTACCAAGCACTCGGCCCGGCGAGACCTGCCAGGATCTCCTTCTCGAGATCCACGCCGATCGCCTCGTTCACGTGGGCGAGGCCCTCGTCCAACTGCTCTGACATGCCGGGCTCGATGCCCTCGATCAGCGTGCGCATGCGGGGAAGGAGCGCGGTGAGATCGGCCGAGCCCTCCTCGTAGTAGAACGCCTTCTCGGGGACGAACTTGAGGGCCTGCGACTTGAAGGCGGGCATGGAAACCAGCGGCACGAGGCCGTGCTCCGCCCCCGGCGCATGGACAACGAAACTGTCCATGAAGCCGTCGCCGACGAACGCCATGCCGTAGCCGATGCCATGGATGGTGTCCAGCCCCAGATGACGGGCCATCCGCATGCCCTCGTCGTCCATGACCTCGACAAGGCGCGCGGCAATCGCGGGCATGTTCGCGAAGGCAAAGAACGCGAGATCCTCGCCCCCGGACTTGGTGCGTACGGCCCGGAAGCCGTCGCTCGTAGAGAGGGGCTTCTCGACGGTGCCGGCGAGCACGCTCGCGAGCAGGCCCTCATCCGTGGCCAGGACGAACGCGGTGTCGGCCGTCGTGGCGATGACGGGCATGCCCTCGTCGACCGACCAGTACAGACGGCCGTCGCGCTCGAACTCCTGGATGTTTTCACCCTCCGGGTCGAGCTCCGCGCGCAGCGTCTGAACGAAGGTGACGAAGTCCTTGATGTGCGGGCCGAAGTCGAGGCTCGCCACGAGGCGGGGCTTCTCGCTCTCCATGTCCATGTCGACGACGGCGACGGCGATCTGCCCGCGCAGTCCTTCGAGTTGCTTTAGCACGCGAACGAGCATCGGGCCCGCCTCGCCAAACGGGCCTTCCTCGCCGGCGTCGAGCATGTCCTGGCCGGCCGCTTCGATGGGCGCCATGAACGCCTTCATCTCCGGCTCCTGGAACAAGCCGCCGAGTGCAGTGTTCTGCATACGCGCGCTCATGCCTCCGACGTCCTCGAGCGTCACGAGGCCCAGCGTGGTGGCCGGAACGCGCGCTTCGAGGCGCCAGCCGTTGCGCGGCTCGCTGTAGCCCTTCGGGAGAGCGAAGAGAAGCGCGGCCAGGAGCGCCAAGGCGCTCAGGCGGGCCACGTGGCGAAGCGGACGGCGTACGGGGTGATGCATGGAATCTCCTGAGGGCTCGCGGAGGACACGGCCGGCACGTGGCCGGTCTCCCCCATACCTGCCAGACCCCGGTCGGTTGCGGGCTCTGGCGCCATCCAGGGATAGCATCCCTGGCAGGGGCTGGCCTCTTCCGCGGGGCTCAACTGCGAAGGAGAGCCCCCATGCGCACTGTAGCGGCCCGAATACGGGCGACATCGGCCGCGAACGAGAAGCGGATATGCCCGGCCCCGCCCGCGCCGAACGCGGGCCCCTCCACGCAGGCGACGCCAGCCTCCTCGAGCAGGCGATCCGCCAGCGAGCGGGCATCGAATCCCGTCTCGCGAATGTCGGCGAAGGCGAAGAACGAGCCAGCCGGGCGGTCGCAGCGGACCCCAGGCAGGGCGGCGAGCCCGTCCACGAGTGCGTCGCGTCGCAGCGTAAACGCCGCCACCATGCGCTCCACCTCATCCGCGGGCCCGGCCAGAGCGGCGAGCGCTGCGTGCTGGACGAAGTGCACGGCACACGACGCGCTATTGGTCATCAACTTCTCGAAGGCCGCTGCGATGTCCAGCGGCGCCACGGCATAACCGAGTCGCCAGCCCGTCATGCTCCAAGACTTCGAGAACCCGTCGAGCAGCACCGTGCGCTCCGCCATGCCAGGCTGCGCCGCAATGCTGTGATGCGTGCCGCCGAACAGGATGCGCGAGTAGATCTCATCGGAGAGAACGAGCACATCGTGCTTGACGCACAGCTCGGCAATCCGCGCGATCTCGGGCAGCGTGTACACGATGCCCGTCGGATTGCCCGGACTGTTCAAGACAAGCAGCTTCGTCTTGGGCCCCATGAGCGAATCCAGGCGGTCGAGGTCGGGTCGCGTCTGCGTGCCCGAGCCCGGGTGCCAAGGCACCCGCACCGCGCCGAGCGCATCCGCCATGGACTCGAAGATCGGGAACCCGGGATCGGGCACGATCACCTCGTCCCCCGGCTCCAGCAGTGCCATGTAGGTGAAGAAGATGACGGCCTTCGCCCCGGGCGTGATCACGACCTGCGCGGGTTCGACGTGGATGCCGCGCGTCCGGGCGACGTAGCTCGCCACAGCGGTCCGCAGCGCCGGCAGCCCCGCTGCCGGAGCGTAGCCTGTGTGTCCGGCCGCCAGCGCCGCTTCACAGGCCGCACGAATGAAGCTCGGGGTCGGAAAGTCGGGCTCCCCCATCTCCAAGTGGATGATGTCGCGGCCCGCGGCCTCCAGGGTCTTCGCGCGGGCAAACACCCGAAACGCCGCTTCGGTCCCCATCCGGCGGCAGCGGGCCGCGATTCGGGTGGAGGGCAGCGAGGTGGCGGAGTTGCCTGTAGCGGGCATGCGGTGTTCTCCCGGAGCGCGGCGCGCATCATCGCAGGGCTCGGCGCCATCCGGTAGCACCCGCGGACGGTCAGCCGGATCGACCCGAGCGCCCGCTTTGGAGAGGCCCCCGCGGGTGGGTATCGTGCGCGCATGTGCCTTCTTCCCCCCCGCGTGCTCGCTGCTCTCGCCGCTCTGTTCCTCGCGGGACTTACCGCCGGCTGCGGCCTCAGCGATCAGAATCGACCGTTCGTGGTTTCGACCTGGCCGACGACATGGGAGACGACCGACGGTCCCCTGCCGTTCATACGCGTCACCTACAACGAGCCCGTGACGGTCCTGAACCCGAACGACGTACTGGTCACCGTCAACGGCGGCTTCATCGCGGTGACGGTGCTCCAGCATCCGGATGAGGCGAACAACATCTACGTGTTCCCCGTGGCCCGCACGGCCTTCCCTGAGAATGCGGAGATGAGCATCACGGTGATCCAGGGGCTGGCGATCAACCAGGATCGACACTACGCCTCAGGGAAGTACATCACCGGCTTCAACACTGGGAGGGAGCCACCCCTACCCGTGGCCGGGCTCGCAACGGTGTCGCTCCTGAGGACCACGACGGGGCTCGCCGTCCAGACCGTGCCGACCCCGGCCGCTCGTCGGCCCGTGGGCGTCCTCGCCACGACTGTCGATGGTGTCCGGCGCATCTGGGTGCAATTGGAGGACGGCGGCGGGACGGGTGAGGCCCTCGCTTACTTCGAGCCTGGCGACGGGGTGATGACGCCCATCGCCCTGACCACGTCCGGCGGCGACCTGCTAGCGACAAGCTCGACGATCAGCGTGGATCCGCTGGGTGGCGCGGTCTATGTGGCCTACCGCGATGACGCCTCCGGCCGCGTGCGCGTTTACTCCATCGATACCGTGACTGCGACCGAGACGGCCGTGCTGGAGTTGGAGTCCGTGCCAGCTGATGCGGCCACGATGCCCACAGGGCTCGGCATTGGCGAGCAGCGCATCCCGCCGCAGCTGGTCGTGAGCGCTGCGGATGGCGCCACTGGCATGCTGGCTGCGCTCGATCCGCGCACGTTTGTAGAAATTGACCACGATGCGCTGACCGCCGGTGTGCAGGGCATTCCGCTCCCGGCCGGTGGCGGCCCGACGACCGTGGCCAACAACATCTCCGTCGTCGCCGATCCGGGCAACACCGACGCGGCGATCGCCCAAGGCAACGGTCCCGCCGCGACGTCGGTGGGCACGGTCGTGGGTAGCACGGCGGCCCTCGTACGCGCTCCGGACGGAGCCATCGTGCTGCACGCCCTGACCGGCTTCGCGGGCCTCGACGCCCTGCAGCGACGGGCGCGCAGTGACGGCTTCACGAGTACGACTGCCGTGGCCGTCTCTGACGACATCGGCGGCATCGCGCAGGGCGCCACGGATGTGTATGGCATCTCGTTTCTCGCCGTTGGCGATCGGATGCTCGTGTTCCTCGCTACGGCCTCTGGCCCGATGATGACGACCTGGGCGTACGACAACGGTGGCAACTTCGCGCAGCTGGATCTTGATCTCGGCACGCCGGGGATTCAGGGCGTGCCGATCGCCGTCGTGCCGCTGGTCGTCGGCGCCAACTACGGCTCGTTCCCGCCAGCCCCGTAGGCGTGATCACCGCGTTCCGGTGCGACTCGGCTGGGCGGCGCCTAGCACTGGGCAGTGCCCGCCTAGTTGAACAACCGCTTGGGCAAACAGCAGGCTAGATAAACAGCAGGCTAGATAAACAGCATCGTGATCAGCCCCGCAGCCGCGATGGCGGCGAAGCCGATGGAGAGCCAGAACACCTTCGACTGCGCTGAGTGCACGCGGTCCACAAGCATCTCGATCTGCTTGTTCATGATCGACTGCGTGTCGCGGTGCTGAGCATTCGTCTGCTGCTGCGCGCGGTGAAACACGTTGAGCGCGCGGTTCTGCGTGTTCTGGAACGTCGAGAAGATGTCTTCCTGGGTCGAGGCCAGCCCCTGGATCATCTTGAGCTGCGCTTCACCCGCCTTGCGCGACTGCTCGAGCCCTTGGCGGATGGCGGTCGACTGGGTTTCAAGTGAGTCGGCCAAGCGGCCCTGCAGCGTGTCGAGGAACTGGGCCTGCTCGGCTTGCCCGACGGCGAGGGTGCGGATGAGATCCGGCAAGCCTTCCAGCCGAGCGACCACGTCGCGCGTGCCGCTGCCCATGTGCTCAAGTTGCTTGCTGATCTGCGCGAGGCACTCGATCTCGGCGCGGTGAATCCGGGGCACCTGCTGCAGGAAGCTCGGCAGGTGTTGCAGTGTCTGCTGCACTTGGCCGTCGCGGCCCTGCAGCGTCTCCTTGATGGCGCCGAGGAGGCGCGACATATCCTGGAAGCCGCCCTGGATGCGCTCGCCCAACTCGCGCGGCATGGCGTCACCAGTGCGCAGAGCTTCTCCGCGGCTGGCCTCTCCGCGGCTGGCCTCTCCGCGAACAGCAATGCGGTCGCCAAAGCGCGACTCGGCGACGCGCTCAGCGTCGACCGGCGCGTCGAAGCGACTTGTGGGTTCGGGGGGCCTCGACTCCCCGGCGCTGCCGACCATGATGTTCCTGCTCCTGTGGTCCGTGAACCACTCTACGGGCAGGGCACGACCGTCCCTGCTGCGCTCAGTGTACCGCGGAGGGCCCCTACATCTTGGGGGTTTTCCCCTCAACGACCGCACTCAGGCGCACATGGTCGCCAGCGACTGCCGTCGGTTCGGTCCGCGATTTCCCTCGCGCCCGTGCTTGGTCGCGTGCCGCATATCGGCCACAATCCGCGCCGACCGAAGCGCGGGGCTGTAGCTCACCTGGTAGAGCGCCTGAATGGCATTCAGGAGGTAAGGGGTTCGACTCCCCTCAGCTCCACCACGCTTTGGTTTGCTCTTTATCCCCACCACACGACCCGGGAGTCACGTCCGGATCCGTCGCGCTTGTGCGCGGCGGCAACGGAAGGAAGAGGGGTGAGAAACCCCCGCGGGACCGCCGCTGTGACCGGGGACAATCGTCGCACCGTGCCGCTGCGCGCTCATGCGCTGCGAGCCATGCCACTGCGTACCAAACCCTGACGGGTGCGGGATGTGGGAAGGCGCGACGGGAGGTTGATCCGGAAGCCAGAAGACCGGCTCCGGGGTCGCGGCTTGGATCTCCCGTGGGAGATCCGCAACCACTCCGGATCGAGTGGCGCGGCGTGCGAGCCCTGGTCGCAACGCGTCTCCGCCGGTGGAGAGACCCCTGATGTTCAAGCTTCTGCCCGCCGCGCCCCTGCGCGGCGTCGTGCGGTCGTGGCGCCCTGCGTGGCCCGCCGCCCTCATGCTCGCCCTGGTCGCGTGCTTCCTTGGCGCCTGCGGCGGCTCAGCCCCCGAGTCCGCGCCCTTCGACGAAACCTTCCCACTGCCCACTCCGCCGTCCGGCGGCGGCGGCACCACCACGCCGCCCCCCACCGCGCCTGTGGCCCCGGTGTGGAGACCGGATGCCGTGGTCTACGGGCGCACGGCGCTCTTCGGGTCCTTCCCGAGTGACCTCGTGCGTTTTGGCGACACGCTCTTCGCCACGGACGCTGACGCGGTCGAGGGGATCGGCGCCCGGATTCTCCCGTTCGATGTCTCCGGTGCGGCTCCGACCCCCTCAGTGATCTACTCCACGGTCACGATTCGTGCGAGTGACCTCCGCGACAGCGCCGGCCAGCCCGGCGACGCGAACGCCCCCGTGGGGTTCGGCTTCTTCGTCAACGACATTCACATCGTGACGGCCCGACTGGGCTTCGCCGTCGTGAACGCGGGCGGCTCAGACACCGCGCCGACTCTCTCGAACGTCGTGGCGTTTGACCCCACCACCGGCGCCATTCTCCAGGTGCTCAATCTCGCCACGACCTATCTCGGCACGCAGCCGCTCTTTGACTCTCTCGGCGTGCCCGTGCTTGGTGGCCAGTTCATGCAGTCCGGCGCAGAGGGCCTCGCCTTCTCGCACACCACGTCGGGCTTCGGTCGGTTGTTCATCGCCATGAGCAATCTCGTGTTTGGCGCGCCGTCCTATGGCGCGACCAAGCTGCCCGGGACGGTGCAGGTACTCGACGTTGCACTCGGCAGCGCGTTGCCGATGAGCTTCGCGGGAGGTGGCCTGGGCAGCCCGCTGGTTCTGCAGACCCGAGCCTACAACCCCGTGGCCCTGCACGTCCTGCCGGTGCCGCCGGTCGTCCCCGGCGGCTTGCCACGCGATCGCGTACTCGTGACCTGCGCCGGCACGACCGGCTACGACTCGAATTTCAACCTCGTGCCGGTCACCGTCAGCAACGTCGAGGTGTACGGCGCCGCAGACGGCGCCTACCTCGGACGTTTCGACCTCGGGCTCGGCGGCCTCGCTGGCATCCGTCCGGCGATCGGCCGGGATGGCGTCAATCACCTCGTCGGGTTCTATCCGTCGAGCGTCACTGGCGAGATCTACCTGCTGCGGCTGGACGGGCTCCAGAGCGATCCGATCGACGCCACGAAGTTGGGCGTGCTGCGCGGACCGCTGAACGGCATCGGCGTCGCCGCGGCGCAGTCTGGTGGTCCGGGAGGCAACCTTACGGGTGTGGCCCTCTCACCCGATGGACGCACGCTGGCCGTAACCGGGTTCGGGGACTTGTTCCAGAGCCCGGCGATCCCAGGTCAGCTGTACTTGCTCGGCTTGCCTAGCAACCTCGTCACAGGCTCGCTCTTTACGCCCAACTTCGCGGCGGGCTCCACGCAGTTTGCGGCAGTCCCGGGGCGGACCCTGGGCAACGTGGTCCTGTTCCCCAACGCCCTAGGTCGTCCGGACATGTTCGTCCAGGTCAGCGGCACCCTGGATGCCGCCAACTTCTACTTCGGCTCCGGCAGCGCGTCGCTCGGCACCCTCACGACCTACGGCGTGATCCGCTAGTGTGACGACCGTCAGGTTCCGCGGCCCTTCAGACGGGCGGCGGCGATCGCGCTACAGCTCCACCTGCTCAACGAGCTCAGGCTCGCGGTCGGTGACGATGCGGCCGTCGACCAGGTGCACGATGCGGTGCGCCTGCGAGGCCAACTTGGCGTCGTGCGTCACGATCACCATCGTCTGGCCCTGGGTTTCGTTCAGGCCCCAAAGCAGGGCGCGCACGTCCTCCGCGGTCTGGCCATCGAGGTTGCCTGTCGGCTCGTCGCAGAACAGGAACTCGGGACGATTCTGCAAAGCCCGTGCGATCGCCACGCGCTGACGCTCCCCGCCCGAGAGCTGCCGCGGGCGATGTTTGGCACGCGTAGTGAGGCCGACCAGCTCGACCAGCTCGGCCGCGCGCTCTCGTGCCACTCGGCGGTTGGCGCCCCACGTGAGAGCCCCGTGGGTGATCATCGAAGGCATCAAGACGTTCTCGAGCGCCGTGAGCTCCGGCAGGAGGTGGTAGAACTGAAACACGAAGCCCAAGGCGGTGTTGCGTAGCTGGGCGCGTTCGGTGGCGCCCACCGTGGCGCGGTCGCGGCCGCGGTACAGGATCTGGCCCTCATCCGGACTGTCGAGCCAGCCGAGCACGTGCAGCAGCGTGCTCTTGCCGCAGCCGCTCTTGCCCAGGATCGCCAGAATCTCGCCCTCGCGGACGGCGATGTCTACGCCCCGCAGCACGTCGAGTCGCTGTCCACCGACGCGGTAGGACTTCGCCAGCCCGCGGCCCTCCAGCATCGGAGGCTCGAGCTCAAGGGAGCTCGACTCCGGGGGCTCTGGCTGGATAGGCAACGACTCGACGGGCAGTTCGGCGTCACTCATAGCGCAACGACTTAATGGGGTCGAGTCGCGCCGCGCGCATCGCCGGCAGCAGCCCTGCGACGAACGACATGAGCACGCTGCCTCCCATGACCTTGAGCACGGACGGCCAATGCCACACCGTGGGGATCGAGCGGAAGTGGTAGATGTTGGGCGGGAAGATGTCGATGCCGAACCAGTCGTGCAGAAAGTCCTTCACGACGTCCACGTTCGCCGTGAACCACGCACCGAGCCCCAGGCCCAGCAGCGATCCAAGAATCCCGATCAGCAACCCGTTGAACAGGAAGATCGACAGGATACCCGTTCGGCTTGCACCCAGCGCAGCCACGATGCCGATGTCGCGCGTCTTCTCGACCACCGTGAGCGTCAGGGTCGCAAGAATGATGAAGCCGCTCAGCATGACGATGAACGAGAGCACGATCACGAGCAGAACCTTCTCCTGCTCGACCGCGCGGAGGAAGTCCGCCTTCTGGTCCTCCCACGTCTCGACGATGAAGGCGTGGCCAAGACGTTCTTCGAGCCGTCCTCTTACGAGATCCGCATGCTCGAAGTCATCAAGCCGGACGTTCACCTGAAGGTACTCAGCCGGGGGGTGCCGTCCGGGCGGATTCGTCGAATGGTCGAGGCGGTGCGGCAACATCCCGCGCACCTGCTCGATGTCCATGAACACCGTCTTGAGGTCCTCCAGGGAGTCCCCGCTGTCGTAGACGCCGGCGATCAAGGCAATGGGCGTGCTCGGATCAAAGCGCGGATTGCCGGCTTCATCCTTGAGGGCCGTCCCGTAGAGCAGCTGCAGTTCCTGGCCGATGAGCGTCTCAGCTCGTTCGCGAATGGTCGCGTCGTCTTCCAGCCGGGCCCCGGTTCGGTCGTCCCGCATCGCGCCATACGGATAGCGCGCTGCGCCGTTGTCGTCGTATGGCGTCAGCGCAAACCGCTCGACAAACGTCCGGCTCACAAGCAGGGTCGTCTTGCCGCGCGCCTCGGCCTCGCGGCTCACGAAGAACGGTCGCTCAGGGTCGCGACAGGCCAGCAGGCCATCGGCGAGCTCCGAGACGCGTCGCTCAGCCTCCCAGTCGACCCCGACCGCCTCCATCTGCCACCAAGTGAAGCCGTCACCGCCGTACGCGACCTGCCGCTGCGTCTGGTACTCGTAGAAGATCGGGTAGCGGATCTGCGGCGCCGCGGCGACCACGTGGCTCTCCCCCGCCTTCAGCGCCTGCTCGAGGCGGGCAAAGGTCGGCGGCGCTTGCTGGCCCGTCGTCGGCGTCAAGATGATGTGGCTGAGGCTGCCCCGGACGTGCTTGCGTACCCGCGCCTGGAAGCCGTCCATGATGCACATGACGATGATCAAAACGGCCACGCCGGCCATGACCCCGCCCACGGAGATCAGATTCACCAGGCGGCTGCGCAGATAGCGGAGGGCGAGAAACAGGCGGTACACGTCTGGCTTCCGGGGTTCTGATTGGGCAGGTCGGCGGGCTGTGCGCCGCAGGCGGATCACCGCACACGTTGCACCACGACAGCATTCTCTACCCTCGAAGGGTCATCGGTCCGTTCCCTTCCGGTCACCACCGGATTTTCGCGCGCCGCCGTCCCCGCGAGCCAAGCGCTGGAGGCTGGCCATCATGCGCAGGTACTCATCCGGGCCAATCTCGTTGCGCCCGATGATCGTCACGCTAACGCCGGTGAGGTCGTCGCGCCGCAGGACGGTCCGACAGCTGTCAGTCCGCATGCGCACTGTGGCGCCTTCGTGACGCACGTCCCGCGGCTCCGCCGGCAGGCCGGGACAAGGCGTAGGGCTATTGAGTTCGGTCATGCCATCCGTGAGGCTCTCGATCGCATCCATGTCGCGCGTGAGCGCCACACCGACCGAGATGAGCCCCAGCCCGTCGCTATAGAGCTGCGAGAGCAACTGGACCGGTGCCGTCGCGCGCTCGGGCGAAGCCGGGTTGGCGCTGGCGGGCATCGTCGCGGCATCGCGAACGTCGAAGGTCGAGCGTACGAGCACGAAGCCGGGCGGGAGATAGCGCGGGGCGTACACGTCAAACGAGGCCTTCGTCGCCAGGTCAGCCAGCGTGCGCTCCGGGTCGACGCTCGGATCCGGCGGCTCGCTCTCGATGTGCTCCAGCGTGGCTGGATCGAACTCAGCCGGGTCCCAGGAACCCGTGTCGCGCGCCAGGCGACGCACGCTACGAATCACTTGGCCGTTGCGGGCTCGGTCCTCGACCTGGACGACTTCGCCACCCACCTGGGCGAACCAGACGATGCGCTCCGTCAGACCCTCCACTTGATCCCGCGGCCCCCAGTGCACACGCCAGCAGCGCGTGCCGTCGTCGATCTCTTCTGAGATCGGCCCCTCGGTGCGCACGTAGTTGCTGAAGAACAGGTGCGCGGGTGCCCGGAAGAAGAAGCGCGGCACCAGCCAGCGCGAGACCGCGCGCGGCGGTGCGCTGCCCTCCGGCCCGACCTGGGCGATCAACACGACGTCCGGCTTGCGCGGATGCGGTGCGAGGTAGTGCGTGTAGAGGCACGACAACGAGCGCGTCTGCCAGCTGCCCGGCTCCGGGCCCTGCTCCAGGAACCGGCCAAGCTGACTTGTCCACTTGTCGGCGCGGCCGGGCTGCGGTGTCGCGCCGTGTACCGCCCCGGCTTCCAGCCGTGCCTCACGGTCGGTCAGCCAGAGCCAGCCCCCCACGGCGATCGCCGCGAGCACGCAGGCGAACAGGATCGCACCAGCAGCCTGTCCAGAGGCCGCAGAGCCTACGCGGACCGGCGGGCGATGGCGACCCTGCGAACAGGAGCGGTTCATGGGGCGGAGATCCTCAATCGGAGTGGGAAACGCGCGGCAGGGCGCCATGCGTCCCACTGCGAGGGTAGCCCCGAGGTGCGCGGCTTGGGCGGAGTTCTCGTCCTTCGGACGGACGGAGGCTACGCGCGGGCTAGCGACCCCAGTCCGCGATCAGCTCACCGGGCGCGAGCCCGACCTCATCGAAGGTCTCGACGCC
This sequence comes from Planctomycetota bacterium, assembly GCA_027625315.1. Taxonomy (GTDB): domain Bacteria; phylum Planctomycetota; class PLA2; order PLA2; family JAEUHO01; genus JAHEIK01. The sequence continues at coordinate 22,395 of JAQBWE010000003.1, read as the reverse complement.
GTGGTACAGCGCCAAGGTGGCATCCTCGGTGATTGAGTAGTCACCGGCCAGGGGCCGCAAATCAGCGCTGATCGGTGCCGACGCGCTCCCGGGTGTCTCCGTGAGTTCCAGGGTCACGGCAGCGCCCAAGGCGAGCAGGAGCGCAGCCGCACTGGCCAGCCCCCAGGCGCCAAAGGGCACCCTGTCGCTCAGCAGACGGAGCCTGCTGCCAAGACGCGACCCTGAGGCCTGCTCGGCCCCTGCGAGCGGGCCTTGAGCAAGGACACGAGCCCGCAGGCCCGTGGGGGCTTGCACGCGCTCTAGCCGCCCGAACCAAGCCGCCACGCCCTGCTCGGAGGCCTGTAAGTCGGCCGGTTGACCATTCGCGGCTGCGCCACGAGCATGCGTGTGTCTGCGGGCGGACTCAGGCCGGTTGGGGTGTGTGCTCACTGCCGGAACTACGCTCGCAGGGGGCTGGTTGTTCCGCCCCGCTGGGCGCTCCAGACGGTTCCAGGGGGCCTGCGCCGGGCTTGACCCTGGCCGGCGGGGCCCTATTGTTCGCCCCTTCGCCACAATTTCTCGGGACCACTCCGGCCCTACGGCACGCGACGTCCCATCCATTTGGAGACTCCCATGGCGGCAATCGTCAAGCGCGGCATCCTCGGCAAGAAGGTCGGGATGACCCGCGTGTTCCAGGAAGACGGCGACGCCGTCGCCTGCACCGTGGTCGAGGCTGGCCCCTGCACCGTCCTGCAGCGCAAGACGGCTGCGGATGAGGGCTACGACGCCATCCAGATCGGCTACGAAGAGAAGCGTGAGAAACTCGTCACGCAGCCGATGCAGGGTCACTTCAAGAAGTCGGGCGGCACCAACTTCCGCCACGTGCGCGAGATCCGGCTCTACGAGGCCGGCGACGACACCCCGGCCGTTGGTGACAAGATCACGTGCGACATCTTTGCTGAGGGCGATTTCGTTGACGTGATCGCCACCATGAAGGGTCGCGGGTTCACGGGCGTCATCAAGCGCCACAAGTTCAAGACGCTCAAGGAGTCGCACGGCGCGCACTTCTTCTATCGCCACGCCGGCTCGATCGGCTCGCGCAAGCCGCAGCACACGCTGCCTGGCACGCGCATGGGTGGCCAGCACGGCAACACGCGCACAACGGTCCAGAACCTCAAGATCTTGCGCGTCGACGCGGAGCGCGGCTTGCTCTACGTCAAGGGTGCCATGCCCGGCCCGAACGGCGGCCTGGTGCTGATCCGCGAGGCCAAGAAGAAGGCCAAGAAGAGCTGACGCGATATCTGCCTGCCGCCCAGGGCGGGCTGACTCTACTTGACTTGCCGCCCAGGGCGGGCTGACTCTACTTGACTTGCCGCCCAGGGCGGGCAGCCACCGCCAAGGGCGGGAGCGCATCACTCGCCCAGTAGGCGATTCTTGACGTAGTTGACGCCCTTGGTCGTCATGCGCCAGGCGGCACCGGCGGGCTCCAGCCAGCGCTTGCTGTCACACAGCCCCTGCAGGAGCTCCGGCAAGTTCTCGGGCGGCTCCTCGTGCACGGTCCGGAAGAACGCGACGATCGCGTCCGAATCGAACGTGTCCTCGCGCTCGTAGTTCCACAGATAGAACGCGAACGCCATGATGCGCTGGTCGACGGTCCCGGCGTTGGCGCCCACCTGCCCGGCGTACTGCTGGAAACGAGCCGGGGCGCTGGGCTTGAACGTCGGCAGCTCGGGCACCACCGGTGAAGGCACTACCGATCCGAGCCCCGCGGGCGAGGCCGCTGCCTGCAGAGGGTCGGCCGCCGGGCACTGCTCCGCGTCGGTCGGGAGACCGCCGGCGCGCCGGTAAGCCGCTTCGATCAGCGGACCCACATGGCGGTCGAAGAACGTGCGACGCCCCGCGAAGCGCAACCCCACGCCGCCCACGGCCAGGTGCACTCGCACGGAGGCCTCCGGGGCCGAGCCCGCGTCGGGCTGGACGGGCTCGCTGGCCGGCTCTCCGAGTGCGCCCCGTCCGGGGACGCCCTCCAACAGGGGCACCTCGTTCTCGGCCGGGCTGACGGACCCACTAGGGCCCGTAAAAGGAAGCTGGCTCATGACACTCGACACCTAAGGAGGATGGGGCCGGTAACGCGGACCCCGGGGGACCACGGCACCATAGCCCCGCAGACTCCTCGCGCCCACTTCGCGGCCACCCCCCGGCCTGCCCATCCGCCCCGGCGACGCAACCCCCCACCCCCCAAGGGCTTGGGCTCGCTGGGCGACGGCAATCCAGACCTTGCAATTCGCCCCGCGATTGCACATCCTGCCGCCCCGGGAGGAAATGGACGCCGCGATGCGCACGCAACCTTGGCCCGAAATGACTTCAACGGCCCGACCGGACCGGACGATCCGGTCCGTTTTGGACTACCTCGTCTGGATCTGCCGCGAGATGCGCCAGCTGGGGTTCCACTCAGGCAGTGAGCGCGAGGAGTGGTGTCGGCGCTGCCAAGCCGCCTACAACGCGTTCTGCATGCCCATGCTGCCGGGCTACGGGGACCCCTACCCGCCCGACGTCCCGCCCGCCCGCAACCCAGGCATCTGGCCTGACATTCCGGCCGCCACCATCCCGGGGATGACCCTGCGCCACCAGCTGACCGTCCTTGAGATGCTCTCCCGGCAGCTTCGGGAGCGGTCCTGGCCCCATGCGCGCGCTACTGAGATCGCGGGCTGGGATGAGCGCCTTGGGCGCGCCATCACAGCGCTGGACCACGGGGACACCATGCCCATGCCCAAGGAGGCGGCCACGCAGCCCTCTGCGGAGGCGCTCGCCGCCGCTGAGGCCAGCGATAAGGCTCTGCGTGACGCGACCCGGCGCCGCAACAAGCAACTGCGCAACCAGTTCCAGCCGAAGGCGAGCCCTCCCAAGAAGAAGCCCAAGAAGGCTGCCGTCGCGGAGGTAGAGGCAGTATCCGAGGCCGCCAGCGGCAAGACGGGGAAGAGCAAGGCCCCGAAGAAGAACGCTGCGACCAAGAAGAAGGCCGCAACGAAGAAGGCCGCAACGAAGAAGAAGGCGGCTCCCAAGAAGAAAGCCGCCGCCCGCAAGAAGTAGCCTCAGGATCGCGGCAGGCTGGGCGTGCTTCCGGACGCCTACGCGCAGAGGCGCTCGAGCAGGACTGGCGGCAACCGCCGCGAGAATACGAACCTGAGCATGAGGCTCCCGTCGGGCCCTAACTCCAAGCCCGCTAGGCGCACAGGGCCATGCCAGAGCCGCTGCCGAGCGTCCAACAGCTCAAGTTCGGGCCAGTCCCCAAAGCGCGCGTGCAATTGCGTCGCCACATCAGGGACGCAGCCGCCGCCGCCCCCCCACGCCTCGCGGAGCGCATCCGGAACAGCCAGACGCACACTGGCTTCCGTCAGGTCAGCCACCTGACCTACGAGTGGTTCGCCGGAAGCGCCGCCGCTGGGACGCAGTAGGGCACCGAGCTCTCGGTCCGGCGTCCGGTCACTCGTGGCCGTCGCAGCCGGCACGTCGAACAGCCGGTCCACCTTCTCCGCACCAAGCCGCGGATCGAGGCTGGCACGCCCACCATCCGCGAAGCGACCCGTCTGGCGCACGGCGGCCTCGTCGTCGTCGGGCAGCTGCAGGTTCAGGGAACTCGCCTCCGAAGCGGTCAGCGGCTCTACGAACGTGCAACCGAGCCCGATCCAATCAGACCCTGGACCGTCCAGCACGAGACGAACGAGTTCGACGACCTTGCGCACACGGCCATGGCCGGCAGCGGACAGCCCGAGATCAAGCTGAAAGCGGGAGCCGATGCGCGTCTGAACAAGCGCGGCGGCGGCGGCGAGGTCCGCGTTCGGCGCGAGGCCCAGCACATCGCGCAGCACCGCCAGCCGGATGCCCGTGCGACTGATGTCCTCCGCGGCGGCGTCATAGGCCGCCATGGCACCGCGCACGACAGCCCGGGCCGAGAACGGCACGCGCGCGGTGTGACGGGTGGGGTCGTGGTTCATGGGCGGCTCACAGTCCTCCCCGACCGCAGGGCGGGGCGGCTACGGCCCTATCGACCAATTCACGCCTGCCCCTGCTGTCGCCCGAGCCGCCAGCCCGAGGCTCCACGCGGGGCTGAGAGCGCTACCGCCGGCTGAACAGCATGAACGTGTTGTTGCAGCGGACCTCAGACGTCTCGACATCCAGCTCCACCGGCAGGAAGTCGAGCTTCGCATCGTGATAGTAGCGCACGTCGAGGTCGAGCAGTCGGGCGAGGGCCGTCAAGGTGGGCGCCTGCCAGCCGACCCAGTCGCAATAGGAGAACAGGTTGCGCCGCCGCTCTTCGTCCCACGCGATCAGGTAGAAGTCCAATCGATTGGTAAGCGGGTTCGGGATGATGTCGTCGACGTCATCCAGCGCGACGTGGAAGCCCGCAGCCTTTTGCTCGGGTCGCGTGAGGTCGTCGATGGACGGCTCTTCGTCGAGCAGGTACGGCTCAGACACCTCCAGCATGAGGTAGTCCACGTGCCTCGTTCCCCACTCGAGGACCTGAAGCAGCTCCTTGGCCTTGAAGAAGTTCTGGCTCTGCTTGCCGATGTAGGCGAGCGAGCGCCCGACGCTGGCTGCGCGTACGGACTCCCAGGTCGACTCGACGAGCGCGTCGCCAATGAGAAACGCACGCTCCGTCCCCGCCAGCCACGGCTTGCCCTCGACGTGCTGCTTTGCCTCGTGGTCAAGGTCAAACATCACGTACTTCAGCTCGGGGTGACGAAAGTGCCCGGCGTAGGAGAACTCGGCCGTGCCCGCGAGCGGTTCAACGATCGTGCCGATGCTCTCCCCCAGCCGCGTGCTGATGAAGTCCTCAACCGAGTACTCCCAAGTGCCCAGCACCGACGAGTACACCATGTAGGGATCGAGGGCGTCGATGCCACCCTCCTGGTACGCCGAGATATAGTCGTAGCTCTCGATGAACGGGGAGTCGTACTGCTTCATCCAGCGATCCTCACCGAAGTCGTGGAACCCCGACTGCGCGAGCGCCTTCCAGTAGGCAAGGAGCCTGCGGCGGCCCTTGACCCGTACCTCGTTGGCACGAAAGCCGCGCAGGACGCACCCGTGCATCCGGCTCACCACGGCCCGCAGATCCGCGTCCGAGAGACTCGCGGGATCGCACTTGCCCTCGAGATCAATCCAGTCCGGCTTGGGCTCCCGGCCTTCCTCGATGGCGCCCAGCAGGATGTCCAGCTTGCGGCCGGATGTGACCCGACGCGTGACCTGCTCCGTATCCATGCCGTGCGGCTCCCGAGACTGCGAGCCCCGGATGGTAGGGAGGGGTAGGACGAGCGACCTCCATATTCGAACCGTGCGCTATCCTTCCGCCATGCAACGCTTCGACGGGAAGATCGCCTGGGTCACGGGTAGCACGCGCGGCATCGGTCGGGCCATCGCCCTGCGCCTCGCTCGCGACGGGGCCGACCTAGCCCTGCACGGTCGTTCGGCCGACGGACCGTCGCGGCGCTTGGCCGAGGAACTCGCCGATGAGATCCGAGGACTCGGTCGGCGTGCCGTCTGCGTCGCGGCCGACATCGCCCGCAAGGACGAGGTCGCGGCGGCCGTTGAGCAGATCGAGGCCGGTCTCGGAGGCCTTGATTTCTTGATCCTGAACGCGGCTCGGGCGCCGTTCAAGGACACCACGCGGCTGCTAGAGCGCGATCTGCGACTCCTGGTCGATACCAACTTGCTGGGCCATTTGTTCTGTGTGCAGAAGGCCCTGCCCCTGCTTGAACGCGGCGGGGGCCGCATCGTGTTCATCTCCAGCCTCGGCTCGCGCTACATGAACGCGCAGTACCCGCTCGGACCCATCAAGGCCGCGATGGAGGCCATGGTGCGCCAGTGGTCTGAAGAGCTGCGGCCTCAGGGAATCGAGGCCAACGCGGTCTGCGCCGGCCTCGTCAAGACCGACAGCTACAAGACCCTGCGGCGACTGTGGCCCGAGCTGGCCGCGCTGCCAGAAGAGGCCTACGTCACGCCGGAGGAGGTCGCCGACGTGACCGCCTTCCTGTGCTCGGACGAAGCGCGCGCCATCGGGGGGCAGACGCTCATCGTCGACCGCGGTCTCTCCAACAGGATCCTGCGATCCCCGTGAGCCTGTGATCCCGTGGCCGTGCGTACGCGGGTGCAGCCGCGACCCGGCCAGCGGGGAGAATCCCCCGACCCCGATTTTGCGAATGGGCGCACAACGGGGTACACCGAACCCTACAAACCGGAGGCGAACACGAGATGGCCAATTCCCTTGTGACGCGCGAGCGTATCGACCAGGAGGTCCGCGCTGCCCTGGCGACGACGCTGCGGATCGATGCGAACGGCATCGGCATGGAGCAGTCGATCATCAACGACCTGGGCGCCACCTCGATCGACTTCCTCGACATCAATTTCCGGCTCGAGCAGGTCTTCGGCATCCGCCTCGCAAGCCAGCTCCTGCTGGATCACGTTGAGGAGGAACTCGGCGAGGGCACCGCCATCGACCGTGACAACAAGATCACCGCCGGCGCCGCCGCTCTGCTGCGCGAGCAGTTCCCGGAGGCTGAGAGCATCAAGGCCGGCATATACGCCGATGAGGTGCCGGCCGTCGTCACGCCAGGTTCCATCGCGACCGCCGTCGAGAAGATCATCGCCCATCTTCCCGACGCCTGTCCGGCGTGCAGCGCCGCCTCGTGGAAGAGCGACGACAGCACCAAGGTCGCCTGCGGGGGGTGTGGCAAGGACGCGGAGTACCCCGACGGCGACGAGCTGACCAAGCGCTGGATCCACGATATGCAGCGCGAGAAGCAGCTCTTTGCCAATGCCTGATCGCCGCGTCGTCGTAACCGGTTGGGGGATGATCACAGCCCTCGGAGCGAGCGTCGACGAGACGTTCGAGGCGATGCGGGCTGGACGCTCGGGCGTCCGTCACCTCACGCGGTTCGACGCAACAGGGCTGCCCTGTGACATCGGCGCTCAGATCGATGTCGACCGGCTGATTCCCGCGCATCCCTCTGACGCGGTCGGGGGTACGGAGTTGCGCCTGCTCCGCCACGCAGCGGCTGAGGCCTTGCGAACGGCCGCATTGGACGAGGTCACCGATCGCGAGCGTATCGCCGTCGCCATTGGCGGCCACGGGCGCGTGCCGGATCGCGACGTGATTCAACTCATGACTCGCCACGCGCGCGAAGATGGGCAAGTGAACGTCGACGCGCTCCGTGCGGATCCGCGCTTTGACGCCTCCGAGTTCACCACGCGCTCACCCGAGACCGCGCCGACTCTGCTCGCTCATCTGTTGGACGCACAGGGCCCTGTGTTTCCGATCGTCTCGGCGTGCGCGGCGGGCTCGCAAGCAATGGGCGAGGGTTTGCGCTTGCTGCGCGAGGGTCGCGCCGATGTCGTCATCGCCGGCGGCGGAGAGCCGCTTCTGTCGTTCTCCTACTACCTCGGCTTCGCCATTCTCGGAGCCCTCTCGCGCCGCTATCCCTCGCCCGAGCAGGCCTCGCGGCCATTTGATCGCCGTCGCAACGGCTTCGTGATCGGGGAAGGAGCCGGGATCCTCGTGCTTGAGACGCGCGAGCATGCGCTCGCTCGCGGACGCCCGATCCTCGGTGAGATCCTTGGGTACGGTGACTCGGCCGACGGCTACCGCATCACGGATATGCACCCGGAGGCCGACGGCGCCGTACGAGCCATGCGCGCCGCGATTGACGACGCCGGGCTGACGCCGGCCGACGTCGAGTACGTCAACGCCCACGGCACGTCCACCCCCATCAACGATCCGACCGAGACCATGGCGTGCAAGCGCGTGTTCGGTGACCGCGCGGCCGAGGTGCCCATTTCATCGAACAAGTCCATGATCGGCCACACCATCGGTGCCGCGGGCGCGATTGAAGCCATCTTGACGCTCAAGGGAATGCAGGCGGGCATGTTGCTGCCGACGATCAATCAGGAGGCGCCCGATCGGCGCTGCGATTTGGACTACGTTCCCAACGCGGCGCGCGCTCGCGAGCACCATGTCGCGCTCTCCAACTCCTTCGGCTTCGGCGGCCAGAACGCGTGCGTTTGCTTGGGCTCCGCCGCCCGCGCCCTTGCCGGAGGGAAGTAGCCCCCATGGCTCCGAGGCGCCGGCAGGAACCCGCGGTCCGACGCCTTGTGGGACTTCACAGCCGATACGTCGGCCCCAGCCTGAAGCGAGTCGGCTAGCGTGGCCCTGGACGTTGCCGTCACCGCCACTGCACTGCGCACAGCGCTCGGGGACGATCCCCGCGAAGTTTGGCAGCGCGTCGTCTCGGGTGCCACCGCCCTCGCCCCGATCGAGGGCTTCGATGCCTCCGGGTTCGGAGCGCCCAGCGCGGCGCAGGTGTGGCACGAGCCTGAGGATGCGGAGGACGACCCGGCGCTGCGCATCCTAGGCCCGCACGGTCGTTTGTTCGAGGCCGTCAGCCGCGCCGCGCACAGCGCAGGCGGTTTGGCGACCGTGCCGCGCGAGCGCGTCGGGCTGTTTGTCGGTATGGGCATGGTCGATGCCGCCGTCCACGATCTCGCAGCTGCCGCGCAGGCTTCGCGCGACGCCACCGGAGCCTTCTCGCTCTCCGCGTTCTTCGCGGGGGGCTACCGTTCCGTGCACCCGCTCTGGCCCCTCTCGATGCTCGGCAATGTGGCCGTCGGCCAGGTCGCCATCGATCTCGATATTCGCGGCGACAACCTCGTACTGTCCGCCGACGCGGATGCAGGACTGCGCGCGCTACTTGAGGCCGCGCGGAGTGTGGCGCGGGGTGACTGCGATGCGGCCCTCGCGGGGGGCGCCTCGGGTCGCATCACGCCCGCCACCCTGGCTCGACTCGCGCTGGAGGGCCAACTGCTAGGTGTGGCCCCCGCCGAAGGCGCTGGGGCCTGCGCGCTCGTCCGTCACGAGTCGGATGTCGTCGGCACGCTGCGCATCCTTGGAGGCGGCAGTGCGTTCGGCCCGCGTTCCGGCCAAGGCCCCGACGCCGCGGCCATGAGCCGCGCCATGATCGCGGCGCTCGCGGAGGGTCAGCGCAGCGCGTCGTCGTGTCGGTTCGTCTTCCATCACGGAGCCGATGACGACGAGGAGCTTGCCGCGGTCGCCGCGCAGGGGCTCGCGGGCGCGCGCGCCGTGCACACCAAGCGCCACCTGGGGCACGCCGGCACGGCCGCGCCGGCGATCGATCTCGCACTTGCGCAGGTAGCGCTGCGTGCCGAGCCCGGCTGCGCGCTCATTCTCGCAAGTGGCTCGCGCGGTGGCACCGCGGCCTTGCTGGTGGAGGTCGCATGAGATTCCTGCTCTTCGACCGCGTCACACACTTCGAGCCCGGGCGTCGCATCGAGGGCGTGAAGTGCATCACCCTGGCCGACGAGGCGCTCAAGGAGCACTTCCCGCGCCGGGCGCTCTACCCCGCTTCGCTCGTCCTTGAGAGCATGCTGCAGCTCACCGCGTGGACGGCCATTGCCGGTCACAACTACGGTGTGTCGCTCGTACTCTCCGTCTTGGAAGATGTTGCCCTGCCCGCGGACTTGGCTCCGGGGACAACCCTGAAGATCGTCGGCGAGCTGCGGGGAACCAATCCGAAGGGCTCCATGGCCAGTGCGTACTGCGAGGTAGACGGCGTGCGCGTGGCGAGCGCGGGGCGGATCCTGTACGCCCATGTGCCCGCGCCAGAGCCCGACGTCATGCGCGAGCGCTTCCGGTACTACGGCGGCACGCCGTGATGCGCCGCGTCGTGGTCACGGGTCTGGGGATTGTGACGCCCTTGGGGTGTGACATCGACGCCGCGTGGAAGCGTTTGTTGGCCGGCGAGCGCGGCGTCGCTGCGCCGCAGCGGCTCGGTCCGCATGGGCCGCCCACCCGCGCCGTCGGAGAGATCGCCCCCGAGGTCGTGGCCGCACTGCGGGCGGAAGCAGCGGAGGGCGCGGGCCCCGACGCGGCCCGCCTCGTCGACCCCCGCACGCTCTTCGCGCTGGCGGCCTCAAGGCGAGCGCTCGCCCACGCCGGACTCGAGGCCGGGAACCATCCTCGGGCCGGCGTGATGCTCGGTGCTGGACCTGGGGCGAGTCGGATTGAGGATGTGGCGCGCTGTCTGGATGCCGACGGCCGCTTCGACGCCGTGCGCTTCGCCGGGCAGCTGAAGGACCTTGAGCAGGAGTCGATCCTGCGGGCGCCCGCGGAGCAGCCCGCCGCCTGCGTCGCGTCGCGTTACGGCATCGGCGGTCCCGTCCACGCGGTCACCACGGCTTGCTCTGCCTCGAACCAAGCGCTTGGTATGGCGTGGCGGAGCGTGCGATCGGGCGAGACCGATTGGGTGCTGGCGGGCGGCTCCGATTCACAGATCAACCCGCTCGGAATGGTCTTCTTCGTTCTCCTGGGCGCTTCCGCGCAGGTGGACGATGACGATCCCGCTTCGGCCTGCCGGCCGTTTGATCGCCGGCGTTCCGGCCTCGTGATGGGCGAGGGAGCGGGTGTCGTCGTCTTGGAGTCCCTCGACCATGCGCGCGCTCGCGGGGCGACCATCCTGGCGGAAGTCGCGGGCTACGGCGCCTCTCTGGATGCCTTTCGCACGACGGCCCCGCCGCCGGACGGACGCGGCGCAGAGGAGGCCATGCGGTACGCCCTAGAGGACGGCGCCGTCTCCCCCGCCGACGTCGCCTTCGTGAACGCTCACGGCACCGGCACGAAGCGCAACGACCCGGCCGAGATCACGGCCATCAAGGCCGTGCTGGGTGAGCACGCCGCGACCGTCGCCGTGTCGAGCAGCAAGGGCGCCTTCGGGCATCTACTCTCGGCCGCGGCTGGCGTCGCGTTCTGCTGCTGTGTGAAGGCTGTCCAGGAGGATGCCGTACCGCCGACGGCCAATCTCGAGCATCCCGACCGGGGCTGCGATGTCGACTTGGTCCCGGGCCGCGGTCGCGCGTTGCCCGTGCGCGCGGCCCTCAACAACAGTTTCGCATTCGGCGGTCAGAACGCCTGCATCGTGGTGAAGAAGTACACCGCAGAGGAGGACGCATGATTCGCGTAGATCTAGGCGGCAAGGTCGCCCTCGTCACGGGTGCGGGTCGCGGTATCGGCGCGGCCATCGCGCGTCGCCTCGGCGCGAGCGGTGCGCACGTCATCGTGAACTACCGATCCTCCGAAGCAGAGGCGCACGCCGTAACGAAGTCGATCCTCGACGCCGGAGGTCACGCGGTGGCCGTCCAGGGCGACATCGGTGACGCCGAGAGCACAGAGGCGCTCTTCGCTGGTGTGCTCAAGCAGCACGGCGATCTGGACATTCTGATCAACAACGCGGGCGTCGTGAAGGACGGGCTGCTTGTCACGATGCGCGACGCCGACTGGCAGCGTGTGATCGACGTCAACCTCACTGGACTCATGCGCACGACGCGCTTGGCACTCCGGAGCATGATGCGCGCCCGCAAGGGCAGCATCGTGAATCTGGCGTCAATCCAGGCCCTACGCGGTGGACGCGGTCAGGCCAACTACGCGGCGGCGAAGGCGGGCGTGCTCGGACTTACCCGCGCTGCGGCCTTGGAGGTCGCGGATCGGGGCGTGCGCGTGAACGCCGTCCTCCCCGGCTTTATCGAGACGGACATGACCCAGGTGATCCAGCGGCGCGCGGGCGACACAGTGCTTGCGCAGATCCCCCAGGCACGGTTTGGGCAGCCCGAGGACGTGGCGTGCCTCGTCGCCTTCCTCGCATCTGAAGCGGCGGCGTACATCACAGGCCAAGCCTTGGTCGTGGACGGCGGACTGTCGATCGCATGAGTACGACACACACCCGCCTCCGCCACGGAATCGACTTGGTCTACGTGCCTAAGTTCGCGGACCTGCTCGCGCGCCAGCCCGAGCTCACCGCGCGCCTGTTTACGGATGCTGAGCGTGCTTACTGCGATCGGCTTCCGAACCCTGTCCCGCACTACGCCGCGCGGTTCGCCGCCAAGGAGGCCGCACTAAAAGCGCTCGGCCTGGGGATCTCCCCTACTGGTGTGGATCCCAAGCTGAAAGACATCGAAGTTGTGCGCCGCGGGACGGCCCCCCATCTAACCCTGCACGGCAAGCCCGCGGAGCACGCCCAGCGGCTAGGAGTCGCCGACTCCACAGTTTCGCTCACCCACGATGGAGACCACGCGCTGGCGTCGGTCATCATGGTCACGAAGGAGGCATCGTGAGATTTCTGCTCGTTGACCGCATCGTGGCGCTGACGCCCGACACGAGTATCGAGGGCTTCAAGACTGTGGCCATGAGCGAGGACTACCTCGAGTGGCATTTTCCCGAGCGCCCCATTCTGCCTGGCATGTTGATCCTTGAGGCGTGCGCGCAGCTGGCCGGCTGGCTCGAGGCGGCGTCTTCAGACTTCGCACACTGGGTGCTGCTCGATCACGTGCGCAGCGCTCGCTACTACAAGTTCGCCATCCCCGGGGATCGTGTGGACATTCGCCTCGAGCGCCTGCCGCTCGACGACCCAGAGCGACGCGCCTACCGCGCCGAAACCAGCCAGGATGGTCAGCGCGGGGCCGCTATTGAGTTTGAAGCGCGCGTGATTCCCCTGGAAGGCCTCGAATCCGGTGCGCGCGCACGCGCGGCCTTTGCCGTCCTGCGCGGGGCGAGCGCATGAGAACGCTCGGAGACGACGACGTCGTGATCACCGGCGTGGGTTGCGTGACGGCGCTTGGCCATGATCTAGCCAGCAGCCACGCGGCGATCTTGACGGGCCGCAGCGCGGTTACGGCGCAGGGCGACGCCTCGCCTAGGTCAGGGATGGCGCGCGCGGCCGTCATCGCGGAACCCCTCTTGCGCTCAAAGGTCCCAGAGGAGCTCGAGCCGCAAATCAAGTTCCTCAACGGCGCGGGTCGGCTTGCCGCCGACGCCTGTGCCGAGGCGGTGGCAGCGTCGAACTTGCTCGCCAGCCCCTATCCGGATGCGCGCCGCGGCCTGTACCTAGCCCAGATGGATAGCTACGACTGGAGTTGCCCTGAGTTCCACAACGCGTTCCGCGCGGCCACCGAGGATCTCGACGCCGACATCGATGCGCAGGTTTTGAACCGCGCCGCCGCGCGACACGTCAAGCCGTTCTTCATGCTCGAGAGCCTGAAGAACAATGCGTTCAGTTTCCTAGCTACCGGATACGGCCTGCGCGGTGCGAACACCTCCGTCGCAGGCTACGCAGGACCCACATGGACCTGTTTCGACATGGCGGTACGTAGCGTTCGGTCGCGGCGACTTGACGCCGCGGTCGTGCTCGGCGCCGCCCGCCCCACGTCGGGAGTGGCCCGCGCGGAGCTCCAGGCTCATGGGCTTACCTTCGCGCCCGGTGATGGTGCCGCGGCATTCGTGCTCGAACGGCGCGCAGAGGCCCTCGCCCGCGGGGCGCTGATCCGCGGTGTGGTGGTTGGCTCTGCGGGGCGGACGGTTGCGCCGCGGGGCGGTTCCCTAGCGCCGTCCACCCTGGCTCTGTGTTCGGCCGCGGAGGCCGCGCTCGCGGAGGCTGGAGCCGTCGCTGAGGACCTGGCGGTGGTGGTCGTTCCCGGGGCAGGCCAGTCTGACCTCGAGCGGACTCTGGATGGGCTGCCCGCGACCTGTGGCGTAGGCCGGAGCGCGTACAAGGACCAGCTGGGGCATTGCGGCCTGGCGGCCGACGCCGTCGAGGCCGCCCTCGCGCTGGCCAGCCTTGAGCCCGGATCCGGTGCCCTCGTGCTCTCCGCTGGCCTGCTGGGCCAAGCTGGGGCCCTGGTCCTTCTGAGGCCCTGAACCGTCTGCGAGGCTTGGCGGGGCCCGTCGCATACACTGGGGCTCTCTCGACGGAGGCCTACGTATGCGCACGCTGCGAACACTCGGATTGCTGCTCGGTGCCGGATTGGCGCTAACCGTTGCCACCCCCGTTCACGCGGGCGTGGTCCTCGGCGTGGGTGATCGCGCCGCCGACTTTGAGGGCAAGGAGTTCGTCAACTCGGAGCCGGTCGATCTCAAGTCGCTGCGCGGCCGAATCGTGTTCATCGAGCTCTTCAGCACCGGGTGAGGCCCCTGCAAGACCCAGGTGGTTCACCTGGACAAGCTGCACGCGGAGATGTCCGACAAGGGTCTCTCGATCCTCGCGATCACGAAGCAGGACCGCGCGGCAGTCGACAAGTTCGTCGAGGAGACCGGCGCCAAGCATCCGATCGTTCTCGAGAGTTCGGACAGCATGAGCAACTACGGGTGCAACAGTTACCCGTCGTCGTTCCTCATTGGGCCCGACGGACGCATTCTCTGGACCGGTCACCCCGGCAACCTCCAAGACAGCGTCATCGAGGAAGCCCTCCAGCAAGCGCAGATCCTGCCGGAGTTCCCCAAGGCTCTTGCGAGTGCGCGCAAGCAGTTCGACAAGGAGAAGTTCGCCGACGCGCAGACGGCGGTACTCAAGGCGATCGAGGGCGGCAAGCTCGAAGAAGCCGATGCGGCCGTCGCCACAAAGATTGACACCTGGCTCACGTGGTACGCGGAGTCGACCGTCACAGAGGCCGGCAAGTCCGCTGAGGCGGGCGACTTCTACGAGGCGTGGGTCGCCTACGAGGACATCTCCAAGGGCTACAAGGGCAGCGCGATTGGCAAGCGGGCTGCGAGCCTGGCCGCGGAGTTGCTCTCCGATGGCGAGAAGAAGGACGAGATCAAAGCAGGGGACCGTTTCGCCAAGATCCGCGCGGAGATTCGCGGCATGTCCAGCAAGAAGACCCTGAAGGCCCTCGCCCCGATGACGGGGAAGTCCTACCGCGATACACGGGCGGGCAAGGCCGCGGCCGCGCTGATCGCGGAGCTCGAAGCTGCTGAGTAGCCAAGTGTGACCCCCGCATGCCGAGCCGCGAGGGCTTGGCATGATCTTGGGTCCTCCTCGTTCTGCGACCACCGGGTTCGCCCATGCGTCTCCGCAGCGGTATCTGCTAGGGCTCACGATTGAGCCTCACGTAACTGGGCTGCTTGCGCACGCGCCAGACAGCGCCGGCGGCGGCTCCACCACCGATTCCGCCACCGATTCCGCCACCGAGGCCGACGCGGGGGCCGACGGGGGTGGTGCTTTCGGAACCTTGTCGGGCTTTGGCCTCGCAGTTCGCCACTACTGGTATCAGCTCCCCCAGCGGTACCTGCATGTGCGCTTGGAGCCGTTCGCCATCGGTCCGAGAGGTGTCCTCGGCATTGTCCGCTTCTTCTCCTCCTCCCAAGCCGCACTTGATGATCCCGAGCATCTACGCGTCATCATCAGGTGGCTCAAGTTCACCACAACCAAGGCGTACCTACGGGGCACGGAGTACCACGGCTGGGCTCGGCCCCCGGCGGGTCGCGTCTGGCGACGGGGGTTTGACCGCTGGCTCTTGCCCACCGACCGTGATCGCACCGCCGCCCTCGAACGCATCCACCGCACGGGCACGGTCCTCTCCGGGTCCTAACTCACCGCGCTAGCGCAGCGACTCAATCCACGTACGCACGCGCGCAGCGGCAGTTGGGTCAACCGCATTGTGAGCAAGATTGGGCATGCCGGCCGCATCGGTTCGGAGCATACGCAGATACAGCAGGCTCGCCTTGGGCTGCCCCGGCACGACAACTCGCGCGCCGAGTACGCCGAGATCGCCCTGGCCCGGCGCCTCGTTGACAAGTCGAGCTTCGCCGAGCGGCGTGCCATAGCGCAGATCGATGCGCGCGTTCCCGGTGCCGCCCGGCTGGTGGCAGTAGGCACAGTTGGCATCGAGGTACGCGCGAACCTGTGCCGTGGGATCGGTTCGTGTCTCGGTCCAATCCGGCCAGGCGGGATCACTTCGCGGCTCGCCGTCGAACAGACCGATGTGTGCGAATGCCTGGAGCTGGTTCTCCTGCTTCCCCGCTCCTACAGCACGCGGTCGATCTAGCTGCTCGCTTCGAAATCCAAGGATGAAGCCCGCTTGAGCCGTATGGCAGCTCGTGCAATCTGCACGGCCAGGATAGGTCCAGACTTTGGACGCGAGCTGTCCCGCAAGGGCATCCGATAGCGGTCGGTTCACGCGCGCATCCAGAAGGACTGCATCTTCCTGGGCGTCGTCCCAGGCGTACGTGAACCCTGCCCAGCCATTCTCGCGGAGGACAAGTAGCCGCGTCTCAAGTCGGAACTCGCCCGCCAGGAACGTCTTCACGAAGATGGTGCCGATTGGATAGCGATACGAGCCATCGCGATCCACGCGGATGCGCTCCATGCGCGGAAGCATCACATAGCGGCTCTTCTCCGCCCCATCCGCCCACAGGGGTACGTTGACCGAATACGGGATGAGCGCTGGATTGGGCACCATCGCCTGCGTGTCGAGAAACAAGCCGGTGGCCGACAACCGTCGCGGAAACACGCCTTCCGACTCCGCGCCCACCGGCGCAAAGCCGTAGAGCCGACCGTCAAAGCTCGCGAACAGGAGCTCGCCCTTCCCATCCTCTCCGAAGCTTGATACCGGCCCACCGCGCCCAAGCCGCATCTGCTGCGTCACCGCCGATCCACTCCAGCGCAGCGCCCACATCCAGCCCGTGGCGTAGTCCGCGTACACGTACGCACCTTGCAGGCTTGGTACCGCTGAGCCCCGATACACATAGCCGCCCGTGATGGACCGCGCCTCCTGGACGGGGTGCGAGACCACCGGATCGATCATGTCCTTCTGCTTCACGCCGCGCCGGAATGCCTCGTGTCCCTCGCGTGCGTTCCAGCCGTAGTTGCCTCCAGCCGTAAGGATGTCGATCTCCTCCCATGCATTCTGGCCGACGTCACCCGCCCAAAGCGCGCCTGTCACGCGATCGAAGGAGAATCGCCACACGTTGCGCAGGCCGTAGGCCCAGATCTCAGGACGAGCTCCTGCACGATGAATGAACGGGTTGTCGGTCGGCACTGCGTAGCGCTCGCCCGCATCCACATCGATCCGCAGCATGGCCCCAAGCCACGTAGACACATCCTGGCCGCTGCCGAGTGGGTCGTTCGCGGCTCCTCCATCGCCGAACGACACGTAGAGATAGCCGTCCGGACCGAATTCGAGTCCGCCACCGTTGTGGTTCCCCCACGGCTGAGCCTGCTCTAGGACCAGCGACTCACTCGTCGGGTCAAGCCGCGTTCGATCGGCGGACAGTTGGAGGCGGGCCACGACGCCGCGGCGAGGGCCGTCTGCGGAGTAGTGGATGTACACGCGGCCGTTGCGGGCGAAGCCAGGATGGAACGCGAGGCCCAGCAGCCCTTCCTCGTTGTGCCGGCGGTAGACCTTCTCG
This sequence comes from Planctomycetota bacterium, assembly GCA_027625315.1. Classification (GTDB taxonomy): domain Bacteria; phylum Planctomycetota; class PLA2; order PLA2; family JAEUHO01; genus JAHEIK01. The sequence goes on along the minus strand of JAQBWE010000003.1, from coordinate 5,174 downwards.
GAGATGTCGAGGACGAGCCGACGCTCCGTCACCTCCAACCGGTTCTCGAATGCCCAGATCCGTCCGTCCTGCTCAAGCACCCAGAGTTCGTTGGTCCTACCCGGAGGACTGCCAACCCAGAGCGGACGTTGGAAACGCAGCTGGGGAAACGCGGGGACGAAGCGGACGGCGGCGAGTCCATCGGGGTCGCCACGAAGCACAATTTCGCCCGCCACGCGCGCCGGGAGCGGGTCCGAAGCCGCCGGCTCTCGTAGAACCGCGCAGCAAAGAAGTGGCAGCCCCAGGAGTACGAGAGCTCGGAACCGCATACTCCCAGACTACCGGACGGCCTTCGGTAGTTGCACAAGCAGGTGCGCCGCCCTGTGCTGGCGACGAGACCGCACTAGCCCAGGCCGGGCAGGGCTCCTGTGCCGTCCCCGAGGCTCTTCGTCGGAGCCCCCGCTATGTCGAGCATCGAGAGGTACAAGTTGTTGAGCGGCGTTGAGCGCGCGTAGGCGACATGGCGCCCCGGCCGCACAGTCCCGCCCCCCCGTCCTGCGAGCAGGATGGGTAGATCGTCGTGATTGTGCCGATTCCCGTCGCCGATTCCGCTCCCGATCATGATCAGGGAGTTGTCTAGGAGCGTGCCGTCTCCCTCCCGAACCTCGCGGAGCCGCGAGAGGAGGTAGGCGTACTGCTCGATGTGGAATCGGTTGATCCGCCGAATCTTCTCGATCTTGTCTGGGTCATTTCCGTGATGCGACAGACCGTGGTGCCCTTCCCGAACATCGGCCTGGGGATAGGCCAGGTTGCTCCCGCCATTCCCGAGCATGAACGTAGCAACGCGCGTCGTGTCCGTCTGAAAGGCCAAGACGAGGAGCTCGCAGAGGATCCGAATGTGTTCGCGCCGATCCTCCCGCAGAGCATCGCGTGTCATCGTAGGGGCTGGAAACGATGCGGCGGCACCAGTGGGGTCAACGCGGAGCCGCTCCGTCTTCTCGATGCGGGCCTCGAGCTCACGGACACCGGCTAGGTACTCGTCGAGCTTAGCCCGATCGGCCACACCTAGCCGATCTCTCAGTGCACGCGCGTCCTCGCCCACGAAATCCAAAATGCTCTTGCGCCGCCGAATGCGGCGTTCGCGAGCCGCATCAGTCTCCCCGGGCTTCCCATTCAAGAACAGGCGCTCGAACACAACTCGCGGATCGACGTCCTTGGAGCTGGGCGTTGAAGGGCCGCGCCAGCTGATGTTGTTCGAGTAGGCGCAGCTGTACCCAGAGTCACACTCGCCATTGGAGCGGCCGCCCTCAACGCCGAGCTCCAACGAAGCGAACCGAGTCTCGGCTCCGACCACCCTAGCGGCCACCTGATCGACCGACACGCCGACCCTCAGGTTGGCGCCGCCCGTCTTCACTGGATGCGCGCCTGTGAGGAACACTGCGGCGCTGCGGGCATGGTCGCCGGGCCCGTCACCATGCGCACGAGCCTGATCCTGCGCAAGTCCGGACAGCACAAGGAGGTCGTCTCGATGCGCCGCGAGCGGCTCCAAGATCCACGGCAGCGCGAACGCACGACCCTCCAACGCCGGTGTCCAATCCGCCATGTGCGCGCCGTTCGGCATGAACAGGAATGCGAGCCTGCGGGGGTGGGCAGGTGCATCCTCAGCCCTGGCTAGGGCGCGCATGGCACCGCTCATGCCCTCGAGCCACGGCAGGGCCAAGGCGGCACCCACGCCGCGAAGGACCGTTCGGCGGCTCAGGGGGTTCCGGGCAAACGGCCGGGGCGAGCTCATCGGGATTCTCCATGAGTACGACGCATCGTAAACGCGTCGGTTGCCACCACAGCGTGCACGAACGCCGAGAAGCGCAGTTGACCTCTCCGGGCTTCGCGTGTGATCTGCTTGAGTGCGGGCCGGTCGAAGGGCTCCAGGCCACGCCCCAGCGCGTAGGTCAGCAGCTTCTCTGCGAAGCAGTGAGGGAAGCCCGGGTCCGCGCGCAGGATACGACGCAGCTCCGCCGGGCCCTCGAATGTACGGCCATCGGGGAGTTGACCTCGCGTGTCCAGGGTGGTCGCGCCATCACGCGTCCGCCAGCCACCGATCGCGTTGAAGTTCTCCAGCCCGTAGCCCAGGTTGTCCATGGTGTCGTGGCAGCCGGCGCAACCAGGGTCCGCCCGGTGCCGCGCGAGACGCTCCCGCAGCGAGAGTTTCAGGAACTCCGTTGGTTGGGCTTCTAGCGTGCCCACGCCCGGAGGCGGAGGCGGAGGAGGCTGACCTAGGATCTCCTCGAGCACCCACTTCCCCCTCAGGACGGGTGACGTGCGGTGCGGGAAGCTCGTAAGTGTGAGGATCGAGGCCTGACCCAGGAGGCCGCCGCGGCGCGCGTCAGGCAGGTCCACCCTCCGGAACTCGTCTCCTTGAACGCCGCCGATTCCATAGTGCGCCGCGAGAGCCTCATTTAGATACGTGAAGGGTGCGTCGATGAGGTCCAGGATGCTGCGATCCTCAGTGATGATCGCCTCGACAAAGAGCTCGGTCTCTCGTCGCATGGAGGCCCGCAATGCCTCATCAAAGGCCTTGAAGCGTCGCGCATCTGGCGCGGCCGTATCAAGTCGGCGAAGCTCCAACCACTGAACGGCGAAGTTCTCGACCAGTGACTGTGAGCGCGCATCCGCGAGCATGCGAGCCACCTGCTCATGCAACGTTACTCGGAGCATCCCCAAGTCTGCAGCCGCTGCGAGGTCCTCGTCTGGGCACGAGCTCCAAAGGAAGTAGCTCAACCGGGAGGCCAACTCGTGATCGTTGAGCGGTCGGCTGCGGTCAGCTCCCGGCGCGTCCATCTCAATGCGAAACAAGAACTGCGGTGCTACGAGTACTGCCTGCAGCGCAACCTGAGCGGCTCCTTCGAACGACTCTCCCGCCGCAACGGTCTCAAGCATCAAGCTCACGTAGCGCTGCAACTCATCTGGCGTTGCAGGCCGTCGGAATGCGCGTGCGAGCAAGGGCCCAAGGTACGCCTCGGCGCACTCCGACTCCCGCCCTGGCTTGGGCTCGCATGGGAGGAATGAGTCGAGCTCGACGCCCTGCTCGACTTCCTCCGGACCCTCGATTTCGAACCAGTCCACGAACAGGTTCCGATCCCGCTGGGAGCGATCCGGGTGATTAGGCTGGTAGTAATCGTTCGGGAAGCGAACTGAGATTCGGCGCTGGCCGCGTCCCATGCGGACCCGCACAGAGCGATCAACGATTGTCCCGGTCAGCTCCGCGACCTGCAAGTCGGCGACGACCCGGTCCTCGACCGCGAACTGCACCCGCACAGCATCGGGCCCTGCCTGCGTCGGCCGAACGCGCGCGCGAAGCAGATAGTACCCCGCCCTTGGAAATGCCAGGATTGCTGAGACATCGCTCACTGAGTTGAGCGAGACCCCGTCCGCGGCCAGGGCAGCACCGTCGCTTCGCGAAGCGGCCTCCGCCTCGACCCTGCGCACGCGCACATCGGGCGTGTCAGCGTGCACAACCACGAGAGCCTGCGCCGTGATCTCTTCGGCCGCCTCCATGTACTTCTCGAGGAGTACCGGGGGCAACGTCAGCACGTCACCGATGTGGTCGAATCCGTAGCCCACGTCGTCTGCCGGGAAGCGGACATTCGGGTCATAGTCCACTCCCGTCAGGTCGCGCACCGTGTTGCGGTATTCATAGCGGCTCAGACGCCGCATGGTCACGCGACCCGGATCGGGTCCCGCCTCAACCCAGGCACGGTCGATCGCAGTTGCGATCCAAGCAGTCAAGCGCTCCCGCTCCGCCTCAGGGACGGGAGGACTGCCCTCAGGCGGCATCAGGCCGCCGCTCACGTGATGTGAGAGCCGCTCTAGGACCGCCGTAGACGAACGGATCTGCGCCGCGGCCGGTGGGACTAACGCGGGCAGATACGCCCCGAGGCTGAATCCACCCTCAGGATCCTCGGCTCCATGGCACTCAAGACAATAGCGCTCAAGCACCGCTGGAACCGCGTGTTGATACTCCAAGGCGGCCGCTCTGACCGCGACCGGATCATCTGTAGTGGGCTGGCCGCACGCGACCAAGACCGCGGTGATCGGCAGCGCCACCAGGGCCAAGCGGATCCAGCCCTGTGTCGGGGTCTGCATGGTGCGGATCGTCCAGCCTACGAGCGCGTCGAGCGACGCGAAGGATCCCGTATCCAGCAGGCCGTACCTGGAGCCTCTGTCTGGGTTTCGGCCTTCGCCGTCGAGCCCGCGAGACCGCCAGCGGCGGCGCGCGCTCCCTGACCCCATCAGCGGGCCTCAGCCGCACGATCCGCCCCTCTGGCGTCAGGTAGTGACCCTGCGAGGTATCCGGGCCACCGAGGGGAACCCACCTGAGCTCGCCGTGGTCTTTCATGCGGTGATGGACGGCGCAGATGCGCTGCTGGTCTTCGAGCTCGTTGCCTCCGCCCAGGGCATGAGGAACATGGTGAGCGTTCTCGAGCCAGATGTCGTGGTCGCAGCCTTCGATCGCACAGACGTCGCCGTACGTCCGCATCAACTGGCGCTTCACCTCGGCGGGTATGGCCCGCGGGTGACGCTGTCCATCCGCACGTCGTGGCATCGCCGGCAAACGCCTCGATCCGGCACTACGCTCCAACGAGTCATGGCGCGCGACAAACTCACGAAACGCGCATGCCGCGGCCTCGCTCATCGATAGCGGCCGCCGTTCGCTCCGTGAGACCAGCACGCGCGTACGCTCCAAGTCGCGCGCGCCCTGGCGCGTCAAATGCAGCGTGCGGCTCACAATCACAGCCTGCGCGCGGACCTCTTCCTTGCGTCGCATGACCGCATCGCGGATCTCGCGCTCAGGGCGCACGGCCGCCCAGGCAAGGGTCGCCGCGTCGTCGAGCTGCTTGCCCTCTTCATCCAGCAGACGCAGATCCGCTTGCGTGAACAACGGCTCCAGCGCCGCCAGGGCCTCGATACCGATGACTCCGCTGAGCAGGGCCTGTGCGGCCGGACTATGGCGCTCGATCACACGACCCGCAGCGGCGTACTCACGCGCTCGGCGACCGTCAAAGCCAACCAAGCGTCCGTACTGCGTGATGTTGGCACAGCCGTAGAAGAGGTGGTGCCGCGCCGCTTCCGCGGCTGCGAAGTCGCGGGCCCGCTCGAGGTCCACCCCTCGAGCTTCGGTGGCCGCGCGCCGCAAA